>NZ_JBIUBX010000078.1:0-1021 GCF_044548445.1 Streptomyces sp. NPDC052016 | reverse complement strand
AAACGCCCTGTTCGGACTCGCTTTCGCTACGGCTACCCCACCCGGGTTAACCTCGCAACACACCGCAAACTCGCAGGCTCATTCTTCAAAAGGCACGCAGTCACGACGCAAGGACAAGTCCTTGCGCGACGCTCCCACGGCTTGTAGGCACACGG
Source organism: Streptomyces sp. NPDC052016 (assembly GCF_044548445.1). Classification (NCBI taxonomy): domain Bacteria; kingdom Bacillati; phylum Actinomycetota; class Actinomycetes; order Kitasatosporales; family Streptomycetaceae; genus Streptomyces; species Streptomyces sp. NPDC052016. Next base: position 866 of record NZ_JBIUBX010000078.1, on the reverse strand, counting down.
TTTCAGGTACTATTTCACTCCCCTCCCGGGGTACTTTTCACCATTCCCTCACGGTACTATCCGCTATCGGTCACCAGGGAATATTTAGGCTTAGCGGGTGGTCCCGCCAGATTCACACGGGATTTCTCGGGCCCCGTGCTACTTGGGTGTCTCTCAAACGAGCCGCTGACGTTTCGACTACGGGGGTCTTACCCTCTACGCCGGACCTTTCGCATGTCCTTCGCCTACATCAACGGTTTCTGACTCGTCCCACGGCCGGCAGACCGTGGAAGAGAGATCCCACAACCCCCACGACGCAACCCCTGCCGGGTCTCACACGTCGTAGGTTTAGCCTCATCCAGTTTCGCTCGCCACTACTCCCGGAATCACGGTTGTTTTCTCTTCCTGCGGGTACTGAGATGTTTCACTTCCCCGCGTTCCCTCCACACTGCCTATGTGTTCAGCAGCGGGTGACAGCCCATGACGACTGCCGGGTTTCCCCATTCGGAAACCCCCGGATCAAAGCCTGGTTGACGACTCCCCGGGGACTATCGTGGCCTCCCACGTCCTTCATCGGTTCCTGGTGCCAAGGCATCCACCGTGCGCCCTTAAAAACTTGGCCACAGATGCTCGCGTCCACTGTGCAGTTCTCAAACAACGACCAGCCACCCATCACCCCGAACCCTTACGGTCCGAGTGCACTGGGGCCGGCATCCGAAGACAGACCTCGCGGCCGTGCCCTCAGACACCCAACAGCGTGCCCGACCCGGTCCCGTCCGGAGATCATGCGTTCCACGCTCTTGCGAGCAGTACTAGCAGCCTCCGACCCGTGAACCCGGCCGAATAATCAACGTTCCACCCATGAGCAACCAGCATCAGACACTCGC
>NZ_JBIUBX010000077.1:0-1041 GCF_044548445.1 Streptomyces sp. NPDC052016 | reverse complement strand
TCAGTCCTTGATCTCGCAGATGGGGGCGCCGGAGGTGAGGGAGGCGCCGACGTCGGCGGTGAGGCCCTTGATGGTGCCGGATTTGTGGGCGTTGAGGGGTTGTTCCATCTTCATGGCTTCGAGGACGACGATCAGGTCGCCTTCCTGGACCTGTTGGCCTTCCTCGACGGCGACCTTGACGATGGTGCCCTGCATGGGGGAGGTGAGGGTGTCGCCGGAGGCGACGGGGCCGGACTTCTTCGCGGCGCGGCGTTTGGGCTTGGCGCCGGCGGCGAGGCCGGTGCGGGCCAGGGTCATGCCCAGGCTGGCGGGGAGGGAGACTTCCAGGCGTTTGCCGCCGACCTCGACGACGACGGTCTCGCGGCCGGTGTCCTCCTCGGCGTCGGTGTCGGCGGGGGAGGTGAAGGGCTTGATGTCGTTGACGAACTCGGTCTCGATCCAGCGGGTGTGGACCGTGAAGGGGTCGGTGGAGCCGGTCAGCTCGGGGGCGAAGGCGGGGTCGGTGACGACCGCGCGGTGGAAGGGGATGGCGGTGGCCATGCCCTCGACGTGGAACTCGGCCAGGGCGCGGGCGGCGCGCTGGAGGGCTTCCCTGCGGGTGCGGCCGGTGACGATCAGCTTCGCCAGCAGCGAGTCCCAGGCCGGGCCGATCACGCTGCCGGACTCCACGCCGGCGTCCAGGCGCACGCCGGGGCCGGTGGGCGGGGTGAAGGCGGTGACGGTGCCGGGGGCGGGCAGGAAGCCCCGGCCGGGGTCTTCGCCGTTGATGCGGAACTCGAAGGAGTGGCCGCGCAGGGGCGGGTCGTCGTAGCCGAGTTCCTCGCCGTCGGCGATGCGGAACATCTCGCGGACCAGGTCGATGCCGGAGACTTCCTCGGTGACGGGGTGTTCGACCTGCAGGCGGGTGTTGACCTCGAGGAAGGAGATGGTGCCGTCGGCGCCGACGAGGAACTCCACGGTGCCGGCGCCGACATAGCCGGCTTCCTTGAGGATGGCCTTGGAGGAGGAGTACAGCTCGGCGACCTGCTGCGGGGACAGGAA
>NZ_JBIUBX010000076.1:0-1075 GCF_044548445.1 Streptomyces sp. NPDC052016 | reverse complement strand
CCTAGTAGGGCTTGGTCAGCTTCACTCGTGAATGGCGTTTCCGCTTGCCTGTAGTGCCGTTGAAGTGGTGTGACACCTGAGGAGATGGTCGAGGTCCGGGAGGACCTGGAGACGTTCACGGCGGAGTTGTTCGACGGGTTCTTCCGCGCTGACCAGCGTCGATGGGGCCAGGTATATGTGCGGGGACTGTTGCTGGACGGACGGCGCAAGTCGGTGGAGCCGATGGCCGCGAGGCTGGGTGAGGACGGCAACCGGCAGGCGCTGGCGCACTTTGTGACGACCAGCCCGTGGAATCCGGCGCATGTGCGGGCGCGTCTGGCGTGGAAGATGCAGGACATCCGGCCGGAGGCATTGATCGTCGATGACACCGGCTTCCTCAAGGACGGGGACGCCTCGCCATGCGTGTCCAGGCAGTACACCGGGACCGCGGGCAAGGTCACCAACTGCCAGGTAGGTGTCTCGCTGCACCTGGCCCACGATCGCGCCTCGGCCGCGATCGACTGGCGGCTGTTCGTGCCCGCCTCCTGGGACCCGGCCTCGCCGGAGGCGGATGCGGACAAGGTCGCCCGCCGCGGCCGCTGCGGCATCCCCGCCCGAGCGGGACACGTGGAGAAGTGGCAGCTGGCCCTGGACATGATCGACGAGGCACGGTCGTGGGGCGTCGACGTCCCTCTGGTCGTCGCGGACGCCGGATACGGCGATGCCGCGGCCTTCCGCAGCGGCCTGGAGGAACGCAACCTGCTCTACGCGGTCGGCATCTCCGGCCGTCACAGCGCTCATCCGGCCGACGCCCGGCCCGTCCAGCCCGACTACGCGGGCACCGGCCGGCCACCGAAGGTGCAGTATCCCGATCCGCCGAAGACCGCGAAAGACCTCGTCATCGCGGTCGGCCGGCTGGCGGCGAAGCCGGTGTCCTGGCGGGAGGGATCCCGTCCGGGCAAGGGCCGCAGTGGCTTCAAGCGCATGTACTCGCGGTTCGTCGCCCTTCGGGTCCGCCCCGCTGGACGCGGCATCCGCAAGGCGGCCGACGATCCGGAACTGCCCGAGCGCTGGCTGCTGGCCGAATGGCCCGCCG
>NZ_JBIUBX010000075.1:0-1195 GCF_044548445.1 Streptomyces sp. NPDC052016 | reverse complement strand
AACACAGTGGACGCGAGCAACTGAGGACAAGCCCTCGGCCTATTAGTACCGGTCACCTCCACACGTTACCGTGCTTCCAGATCCGGCCTATCAACCCAGTCGTCTACTGGGAGCCTTACCCCATCAAGTGGGTGGGAGTCCTCATCTCGAAGCAGGCTTCCCGCTTAGATGCTTTCAGCGGTTATCCCTCCCGAACGTAGCCAACCAGCCATGCCCTTGGCAGAACAACTGGCACACCAGAGGTTCGTCCGTCCCGGTCCTCTCGTACTAGGGACAGCCCTTCTCAAGACTCCTACGCGCACAGCGGATAGGGACCGAACTGTCTCACGACGTTCTAAACCCAGCTCGCGTACCGCTTTAATGGGCGAACAGCCCAACCCTTGGGACCGACTCCAGCCCCAGGATGCGACGAGCCGACATCGAGGTGCCAAACCATCCCGTCGATATGGACTCTTGGGGAAGATCAGCCTGTTATCCCCGGGGTACCTTTTATCCGTTGAGCGACGGCGCTTCCACAAGCCACCGCCGGATCACTAGTCCCGACTTTCGTCCCTGCTCGACCCGTCGGTCTCACAGTCAAGCTCCCTTGTGCACTTACACTCAACACCTGATTGCCAACCAGGCTGAGGGAACCTTTGGGCGCCTCCGTTACCCTTTAGGAGGCAACCGCCCCAGTTAAACTACCCATCAGACACTGTCCCTGATCCGGATCACGGACCCAGGTTAGACATCCAGCACGACCAGACTGGTATTTCAACGACGACTCCACCCAAACTGGCGTTTGAGCTTCACAGTCTCCCAGCTATCCTACACAAGCCGAACCGAACACCAATATCAAACTGTAGTAAAGGTCCCGGGGTCTTTCCGTCCTGCTGCGCGAAACGAGCATCTTTACTCGTAGTGCAATTTCACCGGGCCTATGGTTGAGACAGTCGAGAAGTCGTTACGCCATTCGTGCAGGTCGGAACTTACCCGACAAGGAATTTCGCTACCTTAGGATGGTTATAGTTACCACCGCCGTTTACTGGCGCTTAAGTTCTCAGCTTCGCCTGGACGAATCCAAGCTAACCGGTCCCCTTAACGTTCCAGCACCGGGCAGGCGTCAGTCCGTATACATCGCCTTACGGCTTCGCACGGACCTGTGTTTTTAGTAAACAGTCGCTTCTCGCTGGTCTCTGCGGCCACCCCCAGCTCA
>NZ_JBIUBX010000074.1:0-1364 GCF_044548445.1 Streptomyces sp. NPDC052016 | reverse complement strand
TCAACGCCCACAAATCCGGCACCATCAAGGGCCTCACCGCCGACGTCGGCGCCTCCCTCACCTCCGGCGCCCCCATCTGCGAGATCAAGGACTGAACCTCTCTCCCGTCCTTCGCTCTCCCTCTCGCACTTCTCTCACTTCTCTCACCTCGCTCAAGGAGCCACCATGCCCGGAACCACCAGCCGTCGGCGCGCGGCCGTAGCCGCCTCGGGCGCCCTCGCCCTCGCCGCGACGCTGGCCCTGTCCCTCACCCCGCCGGTCCAGGCCGCCGAGCCCGAGCCGCCCCGGAGCAGTGCGCCGAGGACCGCCCTGCCGGAGGTGATCCAGGGCGTCGGCCACGCGATCCACCCCGAGGGCTTCACCTGGGACCCCACCCGCAACGCCTTCCTGGTCGGTTCGCTGCGCTACGGGACCATCTCCGTCGTGGGCGCCGACGGCATACCGCACACCCTCGTCGACGACCCCAGCCTGGTAGCGACCGGCGGCATCAGGGTCGACGTGGCCCGCAACCGCATCCTGGCGACCTACGGCGACGTCTACGCCGGACCGAACGCCCTGCTCAGCGTGGGCTCCACCCCGCAGACCCGGGGCCGCTACGCCGGTCTGGCGATCTTCGACCTGACCACGGGGGCCCTGAAGAAGCGCGTCGACCTCAGCCAGGCGCCGGTCCTCCACCTCGCCAACGACCTCGTCGTGGACCCGGCGGGCAACGCCTACGTCACCGACTCCTTCACGGGCACGATCTTCAAGGTGACCCCGTCCGGCGCCGCGTCGACCCTCGTGTACGACAAGGAGCTCGACGCCGGTTACGACTCCGCCGGTCTGCCCAACGTCGGCGTCAACGGCATCGTCTACGACCGGGCCGGCTTCCTCATCACCGTCCGCTACGACACCGGCCAGCTCTTCCGCGTCCCGCTGCGTGACCCCCGCGCCGTGACGGAGATCAAGCTGGACCGCCGTATCCCCGGCACCGACGGCATGGCGCTCAGCGCCGACGGAACGCTGTACGCGGCGACGAACACGATCCGCTCCAACGGCGTCGACGCTCTGTTCAAGCTCCGCTCGGACGACGGCTGGAAGAGCGCCCGCGTCGTGAGCGAGCAGGCGTCCCCTGAGGCGGCCCCCACGACCATGGCCCTCACACCGTCCGGTGACTACGTCCTCAGCAGCAACGTCAACGTCCTCTTCCAGAGCGGCGGTACGGAGACCCGCGACGGCTTCGTCCTCCGCCGCTACTGACAGACGAGCCTCCGGCGCTACCGACAGACGAGGAGGTGCGGAGCCGATGGCGCTCGACCAGTCCTTCGTGGGGCGGAGTTATCCGCCCACCGATCCCTATGAGGTCGGCCGGGAGAAGATCCGTG
>NZ_JBIUBX010000073.1:0-1373 GCF_044548445.1 Streptomyces sp. NPDC052016 | reverse complement strand
CGCTCCGCCTGCTGGGTCTCGATGGCCGGGTCGACGCGCAGCGGCTGGTACGGCTCCTCCTCGTCGAGCTGGAAGCGGTTGACGCCGACCACGACACGCTCGCCGGCGTCGGTCTCCTGGGCGATGCGGTAGGCGTTGCGCTCGATCTCGTTCTTCTGGAAGCCACGCTCGATCGCTGCCACCGCACCGCCGAGGTCCTCGACCTTCCGCATCAGCTCGACCGCCGCCGCCTCCACGTCGTCGGTCATCCTCTCCACCACGTACGAGCCCGCGAAGGGGTCCACGGTCGCGGTCACGTCCGTCTCGTACGCCAGGACCTGCTGCGTGCGCAGCGCCAGGCGCGCGGACTTGTCCGTCGGCAGCGCGATCGCCTCGTCGAAGGAGTTGGTGTGCAGCGACTGGGTGCCGCCCAGCACCGCCGCCAGGCCCTGCACCGCGACACGCACCAGGTTCACCTCCGGCTGCTGGGCCGTCAGCTGCACCCCGGCCGTCTGCGTGTGGAAACGCAGCATCATCGACCTGGGGTTCCTCGCCCCGAACTCCTCCCTCATCACCCGCGCCCAGATCCGGCGCGCCGCACGGAACTTGGCCACCTCCTCCAAAAGCGTCGTACGGGCGACGAAGAAGAACGACAGACGCGGCGCGAAGTCGTCGACGTCCATGCCCGCCGCGACCGCCGTGCGCACGTACTCGATGCCGTCGGCGAGCGTGAACGCGATCTCCTGCACCGGCGACGCCCCGGCCTCCGCCATGTGATAGCCGGAGATCGAGATCGTGTTCCACTTCGGGATCTCCGCCCGGCAGTACCGGAAGATGTCCGCGATCAGCCGCAACGACGGCTTCGGCGGGAAGATGTACGTCCCGCGCGCGATGTACTCCTTCAGCACGTCGTTCTGGATCGTCCCCGTCAGCTCCTGCGCACCGACCCCCTGCTCCTCCGCCACCAGCTGGTACAGCAACAACAGCAACGCCGCCGGGGCGTTGATCGTCATCGACGTCGAGACCCGGTCCAGCGGAATCCCGCCGAACAGCACCCGCATGTCGTCGATCGAATCGATCGCCACCCCCACCTTGCCCACCTCGCCGTGCGCGATCGGCGCATCGGAGTCGTGCCCCATCTGGGTGGGCAGATCGAACGCCACCGACAGACCCGTCGTCCCATGGGCGATCAACTGCCGGTAGCGGGCATTGGACTCCACCGCCGTACCGAACCCCGCGTACTGGCGCATCGTCCACGGACGCCCCGTGTACATCGACGCGTACACACCCCTGGTGAAGGGATACCCGCCCGGCTCACCCAACTTCTCCACCGGATCCCAGCCCTCCAGGGCGGCAGGACCGTACACCGGCTCGATGGGCAATCCGGACTCCGA
>NZ_JBIUBX010000072.1:0-1430 GCF_044548445.1 Streptomyces sp. NPDC052016 | reverse complement strand
AGCACCAGCAGACCCACGCCCTCGGACCAGCCGGTGCCGTCGGCGGAGGCCGAGAACGCCTTGCACCGCCCGTCCGGCGACAGACCCCGCTGCCGGCTGAACTCCACGAACATGCCGGGAGTGGCCATGACGGAAACGCCACCGGCCAGTGCCATGGAGCACTCGCCCTGGCGCAGCGCCTGTGCGGCCAGGTGGAGGGCCACCAGGGAGGACGAACACGCGGTGTCCACCGTCACCGCCGGGCCCTCCAGCCCGAAGGTGTACGCCAGACGGCCCGAGGCCACGCTGGCGGTGTTGCCCGTCAGCAGGTGGCCGTCGTGGCCTCCGGAGGGCTCGTGCAGCCGGGGTCCGTACTCCTGCGCCGTCGCGCCCACGTACACGCCGGTGCGGCTGCCCCGCAGTACGGCGGGGCCGATGCCGGAGCGTTCGAAGGCCTCCCACGCCGTCTCCAGCAGCAGCCGCTGCTGCGGTTCCATGGCGGCCGCTTCGCGGGGGCTGATGCCGAAGAACCCGGCGTCGAACCGGTCCGCGTCATAGAGGAAACCGCCCTTGGCCACCGAGGACGTGCCGACACGCTCGCCGTCGGGGTCGATCAGGGCGTCGAGGTCCCAGCCACGGTTGGCCGGGAAGTCGCCGATGGCATCGCCTCCGGCGATGACCAGACGCCACAGGTCCTCAGGTGAGGCGACCCCGCCGGGCAGCCGGCACGCCATACCGACGATCGCGATCGGCTCGTCCAGTGCCGGAGCCTCGTGCAGCTCGGTGGCACGACTGGTGCCGAGCAGTTCGTCGCGCAGGTGGTCCGCGAGGACGGCGGGAGTCGGGTAGTTGAAGAGGAGACCCGCGGGCAGCGCGATTCCCGTGGCCGTGCTCAGCGCGTTCCGCAGTTCCACGGCCGAGAGGGAGTCGAAGCCGAGGTCCTTGAAGGTCACGTCTACGTCGATGTCACCCGGTGAGCCATGGCCGAGCAACGCCGCCGCGTGGGCACGAACAAGCTCCAGCTCGCTCCCCCGGGACCCCGCGGGTTCCGGCCGCGGGGTCTGCGGTGAGACATCTGTTCGCCCGGCCGGGACGGGTGCAACGGGTGAGCCGTCGAGCCAGTAGGGCCGACGGTGGAAGGCGTAGGTGGGCAGGTCGGTGAGGTCCGTGCCCGGGAGCAGGGAGGTCCAGTCGACCGTGACACCCCGCACATGCAAGGCCGCCAGGGCGGAGACCAGGGTGCGCTGTTCGGGGCGCTCGCGCCGCAGAACCGGTGTCACCACGGCATCGATGTCCGCCTTCTCGGCCAGGCACTCCCGGGCCAGACCCGCCAGGGTGGCATCCGGACCCAACTCCACGAACACCGTCACACCCGCATCGGCCAACGCGGCCACACCATCGGCGAAACGCACCGCCGAGCGGGCCTGAACCGCCCAGTACTCGGGCGCGTA
>NZ_JBIUBX010000071.1:0-1493 GCF_044548445.1 Streptomyces sp. NPDC052016 | reverse complement strand
CCCCCGTTATGTTCTTCGCGGTCCTGCAAGAGGGCCGCTGGCCTCCGGGCCCGGCATGGCTGTTCCCCCCTGTCGAACGCATGACCTGGGGGGTGGTGTCACCGGGCCCGAGGGGTGCCGTTGGAGACGCTGATGAGAGGTCCGACTACCGCCTGGCCTGGTGCAATGCCCGGCTGCTTGCGGGCGGCAGGTCTGCATAACGTGGATGCGCGCGTACGGCGCCATCGCCCTGGCCAGCACCGCACCAGCCCTGTTGGGGAGGACGGGTTGTACGACATCGACGACGTGGGAGTCTTCCTCGGCCTGGACGTCGGCAAGAGCGCCCATCACGGGCACGGGCTGACTCCGGCCGGCAAGAAGGTCTTCGACAAGCAGCTGCCCAACAGCGAGCCGAAGCTGCGGGCTGTGCTCGACAAGCTCGCAGCCAAGTTCGGCACCGTGCTGGTGATCGTGGACCAGCCTGCCTCCATCGGAGCCCTCCCGCTCACGGTCGCCCGGGACGCGGGCTGCAAGGTCGCCTACCTGCCGGGACTTGCCATGCGGCGAATCGCCGACCTGTATCCGGGCGAGGCGAAGACCGACGCGAAGGACGCCGCGGTGATCGCGGACGCCGCACGGACGATGCCGCACACCCTGCGCTCTTTGGAACTGACCGACGAGATCACCGCCGAGCTGACCGTGCTGGTCGGCTTCGACCAGGACCTCGCGGCCGAGGCCACCCGCACCTCCAACCGGATACGCGGCCTGCTCACCCAGTTCCACCCCTCGCTGGAACGCGTCCTCGGCCCCCGTCTAGACCACCCGGCCGTGACCTGGCTGCTGGAACGCTACGGTTCCCCGGCCGCACTGAGAAAGGCCGGACGCCGCAGGCTCGTTGAGGTGATACGGCCCAAGGCCCGCCGCATGGCCCAGCGGCTGACCGACGACGTCTTCGACGCGCTCGACGAGCAGACCGTCGTGGTCCCGGGCACCGGCACCCTCGACATCGTGATCCCGTCCCTGGCCCGCTCGCTCGCCACCGTCCACGAACAGCGCCGGGCCCTGGAGACCCAGATCGAGGCCCTGCTGGAGGAACACCCTCTTTCGAAGGTCCTGACCTCGATTCCGGGGGTCGGAGTCAGGACCGCCGCCACCTTGCTGGTCACCGTCGGCGACGGCACCAGCTTCCCCACCGCCGCCCACCTGGCCTCCTACGCCGGCCTCGCCCCGACGACGAAGTCTTCTGGGACCTCGATCCACGGCGAACACGCACCACGAGGCGGCAACCGGCAACTCAAACGGGCGATGTTCCTATCCGCGTTCGCCGCCCTCCACGATCCCGCCTCCCGCACCTACTACGACAAGTGCCGGGCCCGCGGAAAGACCCACACGCAAGCTCTTCTCCGCCTGGCCCGCCACCGCATCAGCGTGCTGTTCGCGATGCTCCGCGACGGCACCTTCTACGAACCCAGAACCCCACGCCTCGCTTGACGAAAGACATAGAGGCACCCCCC
>NZ_JBIUBX010000069.1:0-1692 GCF_044548445.1 Streptomyces sp. NPDC052016 | reverse complement strand
TCTGTCGACGATCTTGTGATCCGGGCGGCTGAGCAGCTCGTGCCGACTGGTCGCGATCATGCATCGCGTGCTCTCATGACGTGCTCCTGGAGCTGTTTCCGTACCTGTCCGCGCTGCTGATCGAGGAGGTCGAGCGGCAACCGGACCAGGTGGTGCTGAGAACGCGGGTGCGGGCGACGACTGGCTCCTGTCGGTGCGGCCAGAGTTCGGCCCGGGTGCACGGTCAGTACGTACGCAGGCTGCGTAATGTCTCCGTGGGCGGGCTCGGTGTTGTGATCGAGTTATGCGTGCGCCGGTTCCGCTGCGAGAACCCTGCCTGCATGGCGGTGACATTCGCCGAACAGGTCTCGGGACTGACCACCCCGCACAGTCGGCATACCCCTCTGCTGCGCGAGGTGTTGACACAGATCGGGCTGGCCCTGGCCGGCCGGGCAGGAGCCCGACTGGCGTCCGCGGTCGGCCTCACCATAGGTAAGGACACACTGTTGCGGCTGGTCAGGTCCCTGCCCGAGCCGGACATCGGCAAGGTGGAGATCCTCGGCGTCGACGACTTCGCCTTCCGCAGGGGCCGCCACTACGGCACGGTATTGATCGACATGGCCACCCACCGGCCGCTGCACCTCTACGACGGCCGCGAAGGCGAGGATCTGGCTGCCTGGCTCCGCGATCACCCCGAGGTGAAGGTCGTTTGCCGGGACCGTTCCAGCGGTTACGGGGAGGGCGCTCGGGCCGGGGCGCCGCAGGCCGAACAGGTCGCGGATCGCTACCACCTGTGGGCCAACCTCGGCCAGGCGGTCGAGAAGACGGTCAACGCCCATCGCTCCCGCTTGGCCGAACCGCCTCCCGGCTCGGGCTCCAGCCCCGACCACGTGGAGGTGGAGCCCGAGGTGGTCCAGCCACCGAAGGACCTGAAGATCGTGATCCGGCTGCGTGAGCAGCATGCTGCCGCCCATGAGCTGTGGCAGCAGGGGATGTCGAAGGCGGCGATCGGCAGGAAGCTTGGGCTGCACCAGGCCACCGTCCGCAAACTGGTCAACGCCCGTTCCGCCGACGATGTCGTGGCCAAGAGCCTCCAACGAGCGCATGTCGTCGACCCGTACGTCGGCTACTTGCACCGGCGCTGAATGAGGGTGTCAGGAACGCCGCCCAGCTCTACCGTGAGATCAAGCAACTCGGCTATCCAGGTGGCGAGTTGGCTGTTCAGCGGCATCTGCGGCGCTACCGGACCGGGCGCGGACACGCACCCAACCTGGGACCGAAGCCTCCATCGGTCCGCGAGGTCACCTCCTGGATGATGACCCACCCCGAGCACCTGCGGGACGAGGACGCCGACAAGCTGAACCGGCTGCGTGAGCGCGATCCCGAACTCGACCGGCTCGCTCTTCACATCAGGAAGTTCGCCGCGATGATGACCGGCCGCCACGGCGACCGCATCGAAAAGTGGATCATTGACGTCGAACGCGACAGTCTGGCTCCGCTTGCGGGCTTCGCCCGCAACCTCCGCCGCGACTTCGATGCGGTCCGCAACGGGCTGTCTCTGCCGCACAGTTCCGGCGCCGTCGAGGGCAACATCAACCGGCTGAAGATGCTGAAACGCCAGATGTTCGGCAGGGCCAGTCTCGATCATCTTCGCAAACGCGTCCTGCTCACACGGTGAGCCTCGACCGCCCGGATCACAAGATCGTCGACAGG
>NZ_JBIUBX010000068.1:0-1987 GCF_044548445.1 Streptomyces sp. NPDC052016 | reverse complement strand
TGTCGGATCCCAGCTGATGCCTGACGTTCTGGTCCCAGGTGATGCTTGACGGTGGGCCTAGAGAACATGGGAAGCCCCGTGGGGCTTGTTCGCTTTCACGTTACGGACCGGGACGTCGGTCGTGCGGCGGATGACCCGGATCTGGCCGTCCAGCTCGACTGTGATCGTCGTGTCCGACACGTGCACGGTCACCGTCTGGCCCGCGTAGGGGCGGCCGAGGGAGACGGTCTGGCGGCAGACCATGACCGTGCCGACCGTGCTGACCCGCCGCTGCACCCGGACCGGCTCCACACCCGGCCGGGGCGGCGGTCCGGCCGGACGCAGGCCCCGCAGTCGGCGGACTTCCTCGCTGGTCAGCGGGTTGGGCCGCACCCGCAGCAGTTCCCGCGAGGACAGGTCGAAGAACGACAGCGTCTCGCCATCGATGCGGATACCCACCTGGCGGCCGCCGAGGATCTCTGCCGCCAGCACCTGGTGCCCGCCCAGGCCCACCAGGCCGCTGTTGTTGACGACCCGGTCCACCTCGAACGCGACCCCGTCGCCGGCTGGAAGCGGGGCCGGTCCGGCCGCGCGTCCGCCCCGGGCGGCCAGCCGCATCAGATCCGCCACCGACAGGTGTGACCGCACGGTCTTGATCCGCGCTCCCGCGATCAGCAGATGGATCACCGAGGTGTCGGCCCAGAAGGTCACCGTCAGCCCCGAACGGGTCGGCCCGAGCCAGAACTGCTTGCCCGCGACCTGCAGATTCCCACTCGCAGGCACCACCCGCTCGAACTCCACCGGCCCATCGGGCTCCAGCTGAACCACTGCCGGGACCAGCTCAGGCAGGCCGGCCGACACCGGCGACACTTCGGCCGGATCCGGCTCCGCAAGAGGTGTCCGCTGCTGCGGCACCGACGCGAGCACTCCGGGCACCCTCAGGCCCAGCACGTCCCGCTCCTGCTCGGGAACCGGGGCGAACCGATCACCGGGAGACTGCATGTCCAGCGCCTGATGCGGCCGGACGGAGTTGTACTCCTCAACCCACGCATCCAGTGCCGCCTGAGCCTCCTCGATGCTCTCGAACGCATCACAGTCGTCGAGGAGTTCACGCCGCAGCGTCTGATGGAACCGCTCGACCTTGCCCGTCGTGGTCGGCGAGGCCGGCTGGGTGAGACGGTGCGCGATCCCGTTCTCCCGGCAGATCCGGTCGAACAGCACCTCACCACCGTGCCCGAACCGGTCGGTGAACTGTTTGCCGTTGTCGGTCAGCACCTCCTCCGGCACCCCGAACGCCTGCAAGGCCCGGGTGAACGCCGCACACACAGCCCGTCCGGTCGCCCGCTCGACCACCGACGCGATCACGCAGAAGCGGGAGTGATCATCCACACCCGTCACGACCTTGGCCTCGGCCAGCTCGCCGGTCACCGGGTTGACCAGCATCACTCCGCCCACGATGTCCATCTGCCACAGCTGCATCGGCCGGTCCCGCTGCCAGCGCTTGTAATCCGACCGCTTCCTCCGCCGCACCCCCGGCTCCACCAGGCCATGCCGGACCAAGATCCGATAGATGGTCATCCGCGATGGCACCGGGCTCACCGCCCCGGACCGCTCCAGCACATGAGCAATCCTCCGCGGACCCCACCGAGGATGCTCGCGCCGCAGCTCACACACGGCCGCCTCCACCTCGGCAGAAGCCTGATGCGGGCACGACGCCGGCCTGCGCGAACGGTCCACCAACCCGGCCAGCCCCGAGGCCTCATACCGGGACTTCCATCCGCTCACCGTCTGCCGCGAGACGCCCAGCTGGGCGGCGACCTCCGTCACCGTCGCGCCCGCCAGCACCGACAGGACAGCCCGGTATCTCTGCTCGACAACCGACAACTCCACCAGCGCCAATCCCGGCCTCCCGCCACACGCCGCAACGACGCGCACAGAAAAGCCGATCACGGCCACTGTCAACCATCAGCTGGGACCGAACTGTCAAGCATCACCCGGGACCGGACAG
>NZ_JBIUBX010000067.1:0-2160 GCF_044548445.1 Streptomyces sp. NPDC052016 | reverse complement strand
CGGGCGTATGACCTCCGTCGGCGGGACCACCCGCCGGAACAGCATCCACAAATCGTCGGGCACCAACCGCTCGATCAAATCCGTCATGCACGGTTTCAACGAGCGATCACACCATCAGAAACGGCGTCTTATCCCAGCATGACTTACTTCGTCTGCTTGAGTCACTACGTTCGGCGGATGGTCTTGAACTGGCCCGGGAGGTCGCCGAACGTCTGCTGCAGGAACTGATCGAGGCCGAGGCGAGTGCCAAGATCGGCGCTGAGTGGGGAGAGCACACCGAAACTCGCACGACCTGGCGCAACGGTCACAGAGAGAAGACGGTGACCACGCAGGCCGGCGATCTCGAGCTCGCGATCCCGAAGCTGCGGGCGGGCAGTTTCTTTCCCAGTCTGCTGGAGCGTCGGAGGCGCATTGACCAGGCTCTCTACGCGGTCGTCATGGAGGCCTACGTCCACGGCGTCTCCACCCGGTCGGTCGATGACCTCGTCAAAGCCCCCGGCTCCGACACCGGTATATCCAAAAGTGAGGTCTCCCGGATCTGCGCGGACCTGGACGAACAGCTGGACGCGTTCCGCACCCGCCCGCTGGACCACATCCGCTTCCCCTATCTCTTCCTCGACGCCACCTACGTCAAGGCCCGTGTCCACCACCGCATCGTCTCCCAGGCCGTCGTGATCGCCACCGGCGTCACCCAGGACGGCGGCCGCGAGGTCGTCGGCGTCATGGTCGGCGACAGCGAAACCGAAGCCTTCTGGGCCCAGTTCCTGCGTCATCTGCGCGAACGCGGGCTGACCGGCGTCCGCCTGGTCATCTCCGACAGCCACAGCGGCCTGGTCAAAGCGATCCGCAAAGTCATGCTCGGCGCCGCCTGGCAGCGCTGCCGGGTCCACTTCGTCCGCAACGTCTTCGCCGTCATCCCGAAGGGCTCTGCGGAGATGGTCGCAGCCACGATCCGCACGATCTTCGCCCAGCCCACCGCGGACGCGGTCCGCACCCAGCTCGACACCGTCGCCGACATGCTCGGCCGCCAGTTCCCCAAGGTCAGGGAGATGCTGCTCGAGGCGAAGGAGGACCTGACCGCATTCGCGGACTTCCCCCACCAGCACTGGAAGAAGATCCAGTCCACGAACCCGCTCGAGCGGCTGAACCGCGAGATCAAACGCCGCACCGACGTCGTCCAAGTCTTCCCGAACCCGCCCGCCGTCCTCCGCCTCGCCACCGCCGTCCTCGCCGAACTCCACGACGAATGGATCGCCTTCCCCCGCCGCTACCTCTCCAACGAGAGCATGGACGCCCTCTACGCCGACGACACGATCGTCCTGCCGGCCACATCAAACGACTGATCGCCTACACCACGACAAGGGACATAACCGCAGGTTCAGAGGCTGCGGGCGAAGAATCGTGATCGTGAAGGTCGGTCGCCTGCACGGCGAGAGTCACTATGCCTCAGCCGAACACGACCTCCCTGCCCGGCATCATGACCTTGATGAGGATCGACTCTGCGCCCATGGCGTAGGACAGCGAGCGACTGGCCCTGCTGACACTGGAGGAGGTTCACACCCTGCCTACGGTGCTGCGGACGGTCGCGCAGGATGACCGCCCGGTGGCGGCGGCGGAGGGGCTGTCAAACGAGATCGCCCGTTGAGACGGCCACTTGCCTGTTCGTCCGACCGGCACCACTTGCGTGCGGTGTCTAGTAGGGCTTGGTCAGATTCGTATCGGGATGGGTATGTCGCGGTGGCAAGTGGGGCAGGCGCCGGCCCAGAGGGCGAGGAGTGTCTGCAACTCGTGGACGACTTGGTAGAGGCTCAGGCCTGCGCCGGGTCTTTTGGGTCTCGTGCCAGCCGTTGGAGGGTGCAGAAGGCGTGGGCGGCGGAGACGAGGGTGACGTGGTGGTGCCAGCCGTTCCAGGTGCGGCCTTCGAAGTGGGCCAGTCCCAGGGCTTGTTTCATTTCGCGGTAGTCGTGCTCGATGCGCCAGCGGAGCTTGACCAGACGGACCAGGGTGGCCAGTGGCATGCCGGAGGGCAGGCTGGAGAGCCAGAACTGGATCGGCTCGGGCTCGTCGGCGGGCCATTCGGCCAGCAGCCAGCGCTCGGGCAGTTCCGGATCGTCGGCCGCCTTGCGGATGCCGCGTCCAGCGGGGCGGACCCGAAGGGCG
>NZ_JBIUBX010000066.1:0-2917 GCF_044548445.1 Streptomyces sp. NPDC052016 | reverse complement strand
CAGGCCCGCTCGGCGGTGCGTTTCGCCGATGGTGTGGCCGCGTTGGCCGATGCGGGTGTGACGGTGTTCGTCGAGCTCGGTCCGGACGCCACCCTCGCTGGTCTTGCCCGGGAGTGCCTGGCCGAGAAGGCGGAGCGGGTTGCCGTGGTGCCGGTTCTGCGGCGCGAGCGGCCCGAGCGGCGGACGCTGCTGTCGGCGCTGGCGGCCGTGTACGTGCGGGGTGTCACGGTCGACTGGACGCACCTGCTGCCGGCCGTCGGCACCGACACGGACCTCACCGATCTGCCCACCTACGCCTTCCAGCGCGAGCGTTTCTGGCTGGACGCGCCGAGGTCGGCGGACGCGGCCGGGCTGGGACTCACCGCCGCGGATCACCCACTGCTGGCGGCGGTGATCAGTGAGCCGGGCCGGGACGCGGTGCAGTTCACGGCGACCTTGTCGCTGTCGACGCACCCCTGGCTGGCCGACCACGTGATCGGCGACACCGTGCTCGTTCCGGGCACGGCGTTCCTGGAGCTGGCCGGCCATGCCGCCGAGCAGCTCGGCTGCTCCACGGTCGAGGAACTCACCCTCCAGGCACCTCTCACCCTGTCCGGAGCCTCGCCCGTCGCCCTTCGCCTGACGGCGAGCGAGGCGGACCAGGACGGCCGACGTCACATCGCGGTCTTCGCCCACCGCGACGAGGAGTGGATCCAGTACGCGAGCGGTCGCGTATCGGCCGGCTCCGGGGCCGTGGCCGCCCCCTCGACGGCATGGCCTCCGGCCGACGGCGTTCCCCTCGACGTCGAGGACCTGTACCCGCACCTGGACGGTCTCGGGTACGGCTACGGTCCGGCGTTCCGTGGCCTGCGTGCGGCCTGGCGGGTCGGTGACGACCTGTTCGCCGAGGTCGAACTGCCGGAGCGGCTGCACGCGGAGGCCGCCCGTTTCGGCATTCACCCGGCCCTGCTCGACGCCGCCCTCCACCCCCTGCTGCTGGACGCGGACAGCGGGCCTCTGCGTGTGCCCTTCGAGTTCGCCGGCGTCACCCTGCACAGCGTCGGTGCGACGGCCCTGCGTGTGCGGATCGAACAGCTCGGCCAGAACTCCGTGTCCCTGGCGCTGGCCGACACGACCGGCGCACCGGTCGCGACCGTCGACAGGCTCGACGTCCGGGCGGAGGCGGCGACTGCCGTGGGACCCGTGCCATACCGGGTCGCTTGGAGTCCAGTCCCCCTCGACGCGGATGACTCGCAGGCCGCCGCGGAACTCGTCTTCGGCATCGATGGCCGCGCCGACCTGGACTCGCTGGTGACCGACCGGCCGCCGGCGCGGGTCGTCGCGGTACTGCCCGTACCGGACACCGAAACCCCAGACGCCGTGCATGATTTGGCCGGCACGGTGCTCGGTCTGCTGCAGGACTGGCTCACCGACGGACGGCTCTCCGAGAGCGAGCTGATCATCGTGACCCAGGGCGCGGTGGCCCTCGAGACCGGGGAGAACATCCGCAGCCTTGCCCAGAGTCCTGTCTGGGGTCTGGTCCGGTCGGCCCGTACGGAGAACCCCGGGCAGTTCCGGCTCGTCGACGTCGACGAGGGTGGGTTGGCGTCTGTGCCCGGGGTGTTGGGTTCGGGTGAGCCCGAGGTGGCGGTGCGGGGTGGTGTGGTGTTCGCGCCGCGGTTGGTGCGGGCGGGTGTGGCGTCTGTGGGTGGGGCGGGGTTTGATCCTGAGGGTGTTGTTCTGGTGACGGGTGCTTCGGGGTCGTTGGGGCGGTTGGTGTCGCGTCGTCTGGTGACGGAGCACGGGGTGCGGCATCTGGTGTTGGTGAGTCGTCGTGGGTCTGCTGCGCCGGGTGTGGGTGAGTTGGTTGCGGAGTTGGAGGGGTTGGGGGCGTCGGCGTCGGTGGTGGCGTGTGATGTTGCTGATTTCGATGCGTTGGCGGGTGTGCTGGACGGGGTGGTGGGGGAGCGTCCGTTGTCGGGTGTGGTGCATGCGGCGGGTGTGTTGGATGACGCGACGGTGCAGTCGTTGTCGGTGGATCGTCTGGCGGGTGTGTTGCGGGCGAAGGTGGATGCGGCGTGGAATCTGCATCGGTTGACGTGGCATCACGGGGTGGCGCGTTTTGTGTTGTTCTCGTCGGTGGCTGGTCTGGTGGGTAATGCGGGTCAGGCGAACTATGCGGCGGCGAACACGTTTCTGGACGCGCTTGCCTGGCATCGGCAGTCGTTGGGGTTGCCGGCCACCTCCCTCGCCTGGGGCCTCTGGGCGGAGGACGGAATGGCGGAATCCCTGGACGCCGCCGACCGTGAGCGCATCGCCAGGTCCGGCATCGCGCCCCTGAGCAACGAAGCCGGCCTGGAGCTGTTCGACGCGGCACTGGCCTCTTCGGATCCGCTGCTGGTCCCCGCGGCACTCGACCTCGGCGCGGTACGCCGGATGCCGAGCGTTCCTCCGCTGTTCCGGGGGCTCGTGCGCCAGACGGTCCGGCGACCCGGCGCCGACTCCGGCCGGGGTTCGGGCACGCTCGCGGCACGACTGGCCGACCTGGCCGACGAGGACCGGACCCGCGTCCTGCTGGACCTGGTGCGGGCCGAGGCGGCGACCGTTCTCGGCCACGCCACCGCGGACGCGGTCGACCCGGTGAGGGCCTTCAAGGAGCTGGGGTTCGATTCGCTGACCGCGGTGGAGCTGCGCAACCGGCTCAACTCGGTGACGGGTCTCCGGCTCCCGGCGACCCTGGTCTTCGACTACCCGACCCCCGCCGCCCTCGCCGACCACCTGTTCGGCCAGACCTTCGAGTCGGCTGCGTCGAACCGGGCGCCGGTCACGTCCACCGCTGCCGCGGACGAGCCGATCGCGGTGGTGGGGATGGGGTGCCGGTATCCGGGTGGGGTGGATTCGCCGGAGGGGTTGTGGCGGCTGGTGGCCGAGGGTGGGG
>NZ_JBIUBX010000065.1:0-3092 GCF_044548445.1 Streptomyces sp. NPDC052016 | reverse complement strand
GCCAGAAGGGCGTCCAGGCAAGGAGTCACAACCAGGCCAACGGGCGCCCTTCGCCATGGTCGCGGCCAGCGCAAACATCGGACTCATTCATCTAGTCCATGGCGTGGGCCAGTTCGATGTCGTGGCCGTCGACGTCCCCGCCGGACACGCTGACGCTCTCGGCACGCGGCGGATACCCGGTGGCTATGACGGTGGACGGCCCGCTGTCCAGGTCGGAGAAGGCGTACGCGCCGTCCCTGCCGGTCGCGGTGGTGGCGACGACGTTGCCGACGGCGTCCACCAGGGTCACCCGCGCGTCGCCGAGCGGGGCGCCCGCACCGCGCACGGTGCCGCGTACCTGCGCGCCGGGCCGCAGTTCGAGGCTCACCCGCGCGATCCCCGTGGCACCGACCTCGACGGGCAGCGCCAGCGGGCGGTGCTCGGGCGAGTTGACCGCGAGGGTGACGGCGCCCGGAACCAGGTCGGTGAAGGAGAACTCGCCGTCGCCGTCGGTCCGGACGGTCGCCGGCACATCGCCCCGGACGTCCGCGACGATGACGACCGCCCCGGCGACCGGTACCCCGCCGTTCGCCGACCGCGCCACGTCGCCGAGCCCGCTGCTGCCCGTGAGCAGCATGTCGTACGTCACCGGCGAGGTGCCGACCACGACGGTCGTCGCCTGCGGCTGGTGGCCGTCGGCGGACGCGATCAGCACGTACGTCCCCTCGCCCGGCGCCTCCGCCCGGTAGGCGCCGTCGGGAGATCGAGACGTGCAGGTGTCGAGGCGGAGAGGGCGTCCGACCGCAAGGAAACAGCCCGCCACCAGGGCCGAAAAATCGGCCACAGCCCACGACAACGCACTTGCCCGGCCCGGGGGGGCGCACCTAGCCTGACTTTGTGCCGCTAATAAACAAAGCCCGAACGCACAACGCAGTGCCGGGCGACACGCTCAGCCGGCTCCGCATCGCCCTCACCGTGTTCTTCGCCCTCGACGGCTTCGTCTTCGCCGGCTGGGTCGTCCGCATCCCCGCCATCAAGGAGCAGACCGGCGCATCCGCCAGCGCACTCGGTCTCGCGCTGCTCGGCGTCTCCGCCGGGGCTGTCGTCACCATGATGCTCACCGGCCGCCTCTGCCACCGCTACGGCAACCACCGCGTCACCGTGGCGTGCGCGGTCCTGCTCTCCCTCAGCGTCACCCTCCCCCCGCTCACCCACTCCGCGCCCGCCCTGGCCGCCGTCCTTCTGCTCTTCGGCGCCGCGTACGGCGGGATCAACGTCGCCTTCAACAGCGCCGCGGTCGACCTGGTCGCGGCCCTCGGCCGGCCGATCATGCCCACGTTCCACGCGGCCTTCAGCCTGGGCGGGATGATCGGCGCCGGCCTGGGCGGACTGGTCGCGGACTCCCTCTCCCCCACGCTCCATCTGCTAGGCCTGTGCGCCGTCGGCCTGCTGGTGACCGCGCTGGCGGGGCCGACCCTGCTGCGGGAGGCGGCACCCGGAGCGCGGACAGGCGCCGCGGAGGAGACCGCCGGGGACGCCGTGCACGCGACTCACGGCACGGCCTCCGCCTCACGGACCCCCGACGACGGCACGGACTCCGCCCCGCAGACTCCCCACGGCCGTACGCACTCGGCGGAAACACCCGCGCGGCACCTCACCCCCCGCACCCGCCGCCTCGTCGTCGTCTTCGGTCTCATCGCCCTCTGCACGGCCTACGGCGAGGGAGCCCTGGCCGACTGGGGCGCCCTGCACCTCCAGCAGGACCTGGACACCTCCCCCGGCCTCGCGGCCGCGGGCTACTCGTGTTTCGCGCTCGCCATGACCGTCGGCCGGCTCACCGGCACCACACTGCTCCAGCGCCTGGGCCGTACACGCACGGTCGTGGCGGGTGGCGCGACCGCGGCCGTCGGCATGCTGGTCGCCTCGCTGACCCCCGCGGCATGGGCGGCGCTGCTCGGCTTCGCCGTCACCGGGCTCGGGCTCGCCAACATCTTCCCCGTCGCCGTGGAACGCGCGGGCGCCCTGGCCGGCCCCACCGGCGTCGCCGTCGCCTCCACTCTCGGCTACGGCGGGATGCTGCTCGGCCCGCCGGCCATCGGCTTCATGGCGGACTGGTTCTCCCTCCCCGTCGCCCTGACGAGCGTGGCCGCGCTCGCGGCCACGGCGGCCCTGATCGGCCTCACCATCCGTCGCGCGGCATCGGGTTGAGGACCGGCCACCCACAGGCCGCCCCAACACACCGTTTCCCGGACCGCTCAGTCCCCGGCGACGTTCGAACTGATGAGCCGGAGAAGCTGCTTGGCCATGGCGTCCTGCTCGACGGTCAGTCCCATGGCGTCGCCGATGGCGAGCGGAACGGTGCGGGCCTGCTCCTGGAGCCGCGCCCCGGCGTCCGTGAGGCGGATCGCGACCGAGCGCTCGTCGTCGGGCCGGCGTTCACGGCGCAGCAGCCCGGACACCTCCAGGCGTTTCAGGAGCGGTGACAGGGTGCTGGACTCGAGGCGGAGCGCCGCTCCCAGGTCCCGTACGGAGATCGAGTCCTGCTCCCACAGCACGAGCATGACCAGGTACTGGGGGTAGGTCAGCCCCAACGCGTCGAGCAGGGGTCGGTAGCGCGCGGTGACCGCACGGGATGCCGCGTACAGGGCGAAACAGAGCTGGTCGTCCAGGAGCAGCGAGCCCTCGGTCGTCTCAGCGGCTCGGTCCACGGTTCGGCTCCTGACTCTTCGTGCTGCGCCGGTCGTCGGTGACCTACCAGCGTATCGGCCGATGCCCCTCGATTCTATCGCGCCCTAATCAGTTGCGTACGACTTAATGGCGCGCTACTGTTCTCGACGTGCCGCCGCCCCCGTCGCGGTCTAGCGTCGGAGACTGCCCGCGGCACCCGAACCCAGGAGGTCGCCATGACCGACACCACCGCCGCCCGCCCCGTCCTCGAGCCCGCCGCCCAGTCCTTCGCCGAGGCCACCGCCAACCCGCCCTATCTCTTCGACCTCGGCCCGACCGAGGGCCGCAGGACCGTGGACGAGGTGCAGTCCGGCGAGATCGACAAGCCCGCCGTCGACGAGGAGTGGATCACCGTCTCCGGCGGTCCCACGGGCAGCGTCCGCGCC
>NZ_JBIUBX010000064.1:0-3298 GCF_044548445.1 Streptomyces sp. NPDC052016 | reverse complement strand
GTTACGAGCGAAAGGCCGAGCACTTCCTGGCCTTCGTCGGCATCGCCGCAGCCCTCATCAGCTACCGCCGACTCACCAACTGAAACGGCGTCTAAGTCCCGCGGTGACAGCCTGGTGATCACGCTGGAGACCGTCGGCGAAGGCGTGCAGCGCGGGTAGGTCATCGGCGTGGACGGCGTCTGTCCATGCCGGCAGGCTGTTTCCGCCGAGGTCGCAGACCATCCGCGCGAAGACATGCACGTGGCTGCGGACGGCAGTCAACTCGGGCCATCGGGTGAGTACTCACCCAGCTGGCGTTCTTCGTCGTCGCGCAGGTGCTGGGGGTTCCACATGACCCAGTTGGTGACCTGCTGCGGTTCGAGCACCGGGGCCGGCGACCGGATGGAGCCGAGGCCGGTGCGAAGCGGACGGAGGTAGCGTCGCACTGCTTGGGGGGTTCGTCCCGGGTAGCCCTGGCTCTGGATCTCGCGGAAGAGGCGGGCGGCATCGGTGCATCCATCGTTCCAGCGCCGGATCAGGTAAGGCTTGTAGTCGTCCAGGCGGGTGGTGCGCAGGGAGCCTTCGATGAGGCCGTCGAGGTTCTTGCAGTGGGCATAGCGTTCCGCGGTGTGCCGGGCAAGGCCCAGCTCCCGCGCGATGGCACTGATCGTCCATCCGCGGGCCAGCAGTCGGTGAACTGCCTTGTGTCGCTCCCGTGTCCGGGTGACCAGCCATTTCTCCGTGCCGGTGTCCGGATTGAGGGTCGAGGGCGGAGCCGCGGCCATGCGCCGGGCCGACGGGGTGCTCACCTCTGGTCCTTGCAGGCAGGGTCGGTGAGCGATCACGGTGCGCTCGACAGCGGTGGTCGGGTTGTCCGATAAATGCCACCGGTCGGCGACCTGCAGCGCGCCCGGAGCGCCTGCGCGGGCCGCCTCGGCATAGGCGCCGGCCCGGTCCCGGCAGATCACCTCGATCCCCGGGTGTCCGGCCAGCCAGAGGGCCACGGGTTCCTTCTCTCTGCCGGGCAGCAGGTCGAGGACGGCATGGGACTCGACGTCGACCAGTACCGTCCCGTATCTGCGCCCAGTCGGGTGGCGAAGTCATCCACCCCGAGTACCCGTGGTGTGGGAGGGCACGGGTCGGGCAGCGCCATCAGCACATTCAGCAGCGTCATCCGACTGACGACGATGTGCAGCACGGCGGCGAGCCGCGCGCCTGCCCGGCCGGCAAGCGCCAGGGCAATGGCCTGGATCAGGGTCGCCAGCACGACAGTGCGGCGTCCGTACCGGATGGTGAGTCCTTCGACCTGCTCAACGAAGGTGCGACGCGCACAACTGGCGACATCGCAGAACAACCGTCGCACCGACAGGTCGATGGCCACCGGACGCCCGCCCACAGCGGCATCCGCCAGACACCGTCGATACCAACTGTGGACTCGCGCCGAGGAAACGCCGCAATCGGGACACGCGAGAGCACCGTCGCGGGTGCGGGCCTGGACCCGCACCACGCCGTCCTCCACACACACTTGCTCCACCAGCACCTTCTCCAGGTGCGGAAACACGATGTCCAAGAAGTCATCACACACTGCGGACCATGCCACCGAAGTGACGCTCGGTCACCCCGTCACGAAAGCCTTGACTGAGCCTCTCGATGACGCCGCCGACCACCCGCACCTGGTCACGCAGCGGCCACACCCCTGTGGTCCGCGTCCGGGGCCGCTCCCGCCGCCGCTTACTGATGGTTTCAGAATGAGGTACGGAGGTGACGAAGGCCTATGAGGCGAAACTGGTTGAGGCGAGGACCCGTCCAGTCGCCTGACCCACGACGACCGGCAGCCGCACAGACTAGCCCGTCCGGCCTATGCGCCGTGGATAGTGTCCTCATGAATCGATTCGTGGGTCGAGCCCGCCTCGAATGGTGGGCTAATCGCTCGACGTGCCTTGAGATGTACGACATCGACGTCACCGTCACTGTCGACGCGGCCGGCAAGTGGCAGGCAACCGGTCGGCATGCCAATGCACTCGACACGACCCAGCGCGAGGGCTGGGACTTCCTCATGGAGATGGATCCCCACTTCTCCGTTGCGTTTCCCGGTGAGGATCGCGGCAGGATCACGGTGCGAGTCGTCGAGGCAAAGGATGGAGCCCTCACGCTCATGGAGGCATCGGACTGGAACGGCTCCGTGAGCGTCACCTTCGACCTCACCTGAGTTCAGCCGCCAAGGGCAGGAACCCGGCTTCGCTGCCCTGCGACCGACTTCGGCTGTCGCCCCATACTGATCTTTCAGAATGAACTTCGGAGGCGGCGAAGGCATATGAGGCTGCAGGCCAGTTCAAGCAGGCCTTGGTGTAGATCGGCGCGTCGTTCGTAGCGGATGCGGAGCCGCTTGAACTGGTGGAGCCAGGCGAAGGCGCGCTCGACGACCCAGCGGACCTTGCCCAGCCCGGAGCCGTGTGCGACGCCACGTCGGGCGATCATCGGTTTGATGCCGCGCTTCCACAGCAGGCGGCGGTACTTGTCGAAGTCGTAGCCCCGGTCGGCATACAGGCGCCGGGGCTTGCGGCGGGGGCGTCCTTGCAGGCCCCGAATCGCTGGGACGGCGTCCAGCAGGGGCAGCAACTGGGTGACGTCATGTCGGTTCCCACCGGTGAGCGTGACTGCGAGCGGTGTGCCGTGGCGGTCGACGATCAGATGGTGTTTGGAGCCGGGACGGGCACGGTCGACGGGCGAGGGGCCGACGTGATCCCCCCTTTCAGGGCCCGGACATGCGACCCGTCCACGGCGCAGTCGTCCAGGCCCAGAAGGTCAGCGCGGCGCAGTTCGGTCAGCAGGGCGGCATGCAGACGCGGCCAGACGCCAGCCTCGGTCCAGTCCCGCAGTCGGCGCCAGGCCGTCACCCCAGAGCAGCCCACGGTCTCGGCCGGAACATCGCGCCAGGCGACACCGGTCCGCAGCACGTACATGACGCCCGCGAGGGCCGCACGGTCCGGAACACGCAGTCGACCCGGGTGGTGGTGGCGTTCGGGAGTGGACGGCAGCAGCGGAGCGACCCGCTCCCACAGGTCATCTGGAACAAGATCAGCACGCACCCCGGACACCCTGCCGACCAAGATCGTTGAGCGCAGGACTGTAGATCAAGTCATTTTGAAACGATCAGTTAGCTTGATCTTTAACCTGTGCGGCGGGGTCGTGGGGTCGTTGACTTCTTCGTTCGCTGTTTCGTCGTGCCTGGTTTGCGGACTGTGTGCACGTCGTGGCGCGGGGCGGGCCGGGTGTTCTTTCGTCCGGGTGGTCGTCCCGGGCCGGGGCGGGAGGGTTT
>NZ_JBIUBX010000063.1:0-3376 GCF_044548445.1 Streptomyces sp. NPDC052016 | reverse complement strand
CCCCACCCTCGGCCACCAGCCGCCACAACCCCTCCGGCGAATCCACCCCACCCGGATACCGGCACCCCATCCCCACCACCGCGATCGGCTCGTCCAGCCCCGGAGCGTGGGCCACGGCGGCCGGAGCGGGGACCGTGGAGGTCGCCTCCAGCTGGTCGAGCAGGAAGGTCGCGACGGCCTGCGGGGAGGGGTGGTCGAAGACGAGGGTCGTCGGAAGGCGAAGGCCGGTCACCGAGTTGAGCCGGTTGCGCAGCTCCACCGCGGTCAGCGAATCGAACCCCAGCTCCTTGAAGGCCCTCACCGGGTCGACGCCGGTGTCGGTGCCGTGCCCCAGGACCAGGCCCACCGTCTCCTGCACCGTCTGCTGCACGGCGTCGGCTCGTGCCTCGGGCGGGAGCTGGATCACTCGCTGCGTCCACGACGAGCCGCCGGCGCGTGTGGCGCCCGCGGCCTGCCGGCGACGTGTGCGGACCAGGCCGGTGAACAGTTGGCGCAGGACGCCGTCGTCGGCCAGCTCACGCAGGGCCGTGAGGTCGAGATCCGCGGGGACCAGCAGCGGCTCGGCGGAGGCCAGCGCCGCGTCGAACAGGTCCAGACCCAGCTCCGCCTTCAGCGGCGCGATGCCGTTCCGCTTCCACCGGGCCACGTCCGCGTCGGCCAGGCTTCCGGCCATGCCTTCGGCGTTGTCCCAGAGGCCCCAGGCGAGGGAGGTGGCCGGCAACCCCAACGACTGCCGATGCCAGGCAAGCGCGTCCAGAAACGTGTTCGCCGCCGCATAGTTCGCCTGACCCGCATTACCCACCAGACCAGCCACCGACGAGAACAACACAAAACGCGCCACCCCGTGATGCCACGTCAACCGATGCAGATTCCACGCCGCATCCACCTTCGCCCGCAACACACCCGCCAGACGATCCACCGACAACGACTGCACCGTCGCGTCATCCAACACACCCGCCGCATGCACCACACCCGACAACGGACGCTCCCCCACCACCCCGTCCAGCACACCCGCCAACGCATCGAAATCAGCCACATCACACGCCACCACCGACGCCGACGCCCCCAACCCCTCCAACTCCGCAACCAACTCACCCACACCCGGCGCAGCAGACCCACGACGACTCACCAACACCAGATGCCGCACCCCGTGCTCCGTCACCAGACGACGCGACACCAACCGCCCCAACGACCCCGAAGCACCCGTCACCAGAACAACACCCTCAGGATCAAACCCCGCCCCACCCACAGACGCCACACCCGCCCGCACCAACCGCGGCGCGAACACCACACCACCCCGCACCGCCACCTCGGGCTCACCCGAACCCAACACCCCGGGCACAGACGCCAACCCACCCTCGTCGACGTGAACGAGGGCCAGTCGCCCGGGCTGCTCGGACTCCGTGGTGCGGACCAGGCCGGTGAGCGGTGCGGTGTGCAGCGCGCCATCCGGCACGACGACGACGAGCTTGCTGTCCGTGAAGCGGGCGTCGGCCAGCCAGGCCTGTACCAGCTCCAGACCGAGTCGTGCGGTCTCGTGAGTCCGTTCCACCATGTCTTCCGGCGCGACGTCGGTGCCGTCGCCCAGGGCTGGGAACACCACGAACTCCGGTGCCTCGACGCCTGCTTCCACTGCGGCTGCGAGGGCGGCCAGGTCTTCGTACGGCGCCTCCCCGAGACGCACCCACCGGTGTTCCGTGGCCGGTTCGGCCGAAACGGGTTCCCAGGCCATGCGGTACAGGGAATCGACGGCGGGCGTGGTCGCCACGGCCAGTTGCTCGCGGGCGACCGGGCGCAGGACGACCGACTCGATGGCCGCCACCGGCGATCCGGCGCCGTCGGCCACCGTCAGACGTGCCGTGTCCTGGCCGACGCGCGTCCACCGCACGCGCAGTGCCGTCGCGCCGACGGCTTGCAGCGCGAATCCCGAGAAGGAGAAGGGCAGTTTGATCTGGGAGTCGTCCCGCTCCGACTCGGCTGCCTCCAGCACGAGGGGGTGGAGCACGGCATCGAGCAGGGCCGGGTGGATGCCGAAACGGATGGCCTCCGCGTGCAGTTGCTCCGGCAGCTCGACCTCGGCGAACAGGTCGTCACCGACCCGCCAGGCCGCACGCAGGCCACGGAACGCCGGACCGTAGCCGTACCCCAGACCGTCCAGCCTCTCGTACACCCCGTCCAACGAAAGCGGGGTACCGGCCGTCGGCGGCCACTGTTCGAGCGAGGCGTGGTCCGACGGGGCGGAGGACACGGCGAGCAGACCGCTCGCGTGAGCAGTCCATGCCTCATCGTCCGCCGACCGCGCGTACACGGTGAACCTGCGGTCGCCGTGCTCGTCGGCGGGGTCGACGGTCAGCCGCAGCTGGGAACCACCGTGCTCGGGGAGTGTCAGGGGTGCCTGGAGGGTGAGTTCCTCGACCGCGGAGCAGCCGAGGCTCTCGGCCGCATGGCCGGCCAGCTCCAGGAACGCCGTACCCGGCACCAGCACCGTGCCGCCGATGGCGTGATCGGCCAGCCACGGATGTGACGACAACGACAGCGTCGCCGTGAACTGCACCGCGTCCCGCGCCGGCTCACTGATCACCGCCGCCAGGAGCGGGTGACCGGCGGACTCCAGTCCCAGTCCGGCCGCGTCCGCCGACCTCGGCGCGTCCAGCCAGAAACGCTCGCGCTGGAAGGCGTAGGTGGGCAGATCGGTAAGGCCTGTGCCCGGGAGCAGAGGGGTCCAGTCGACCGTGACACCCCGCACGTACAGTGCCGCCAGGGCGGAGACCAGGGTGCGCTGTTCCGGGCGCTCGCGCCGCAGAACCGGTGTCACCACGGCATCGATGTCCGCCTTCTCAGCCAGGCACTCCCGAGCCAGACCCGCCAGGGTGGCATCCGGACCCAACTCCACGAACACCGTCACACCCGCATCGGCCAACGCCGCCACACCATCGGCGAAACGCACCGCCGAACGGGCCTGAACCGCCCAGTACTCGGGCGCGTACCCCTCCACCACCGCACCCGTCACATTGGAGACCACGGGAATGCGCGGCGCGTGATGCGTCAACGAGCGTGCAACCTCAGTGAGCTCCTCCAGGACCGGGTCGAGGTGGGAGGAGTGGAACGCGTGGCTGACCTGCAACCGCGTCGCCTTCACCCCCTCACCCTCGGCCAGCGCCGCGACCTCCAGCACCGCACCCTCGTCACCCGAGACCACCGTGCTGCCCGGACTGTTCAAACCGGCGACGTCCACACCCGCCCGGCCCTCCAGCCAGGCCGACACCCGCGCCTCATCCGCCCGCAGGGCCACCATCGCCCCACCATCAGGCAGACCATCCATCAACCGCGCCCGCGCACATACCAGCCGCGCCGCGTCCCCCAACGACAACACACC
>NZ_JBIUBX010000062.1:0-5371 GCF_044548445.1 Streptomyces sp. NPDC052016 | reverse complement strand
GGCCGCTATCTGGCACAACTGGACCACCGGCGCCAAGATCAAACGATCGCTGATCGCCTACGACCACTGAAGACATCGGACTCATTCATCTAGGTCAGGTGGCGTCCGGGAAGCCGCTGACGCGCAGGGTGACGTTCAGCCGCCCGGTCAGTCCCAGCCCGACGGGGGCGGTCCCCGGAAGCACCCGCGGCACGCCGTGGTAGGCGAGCCGCGACGGCCCTCCGAACACGAAGAGGTCACCGCTGCGCAGCTCCACGTCGGTGTAGGGACGGGTACGGGTCTCGGTGTTGCCGAAGCGGAAGACGCAGGTGTCGCCGAGGCTGAGGGACACCACGGGCGCGTCGGACCTCTCGTCGGCGTCGCGGTGCATGCCCATGCGGGCGTCGCCGTCGTAGAAGTTGATCAGTGCGATGTCGTAGGCGGCCGCCCGGGCCTGCTCGGGACCGAGCGCGTCGGCCACCGCCCGCCGGCCCAGGTCGCCCAGCCAGCCGGGGAACGGCTTGACGGGGGCGCCGTCGCCGTCGACGGCCGTGCGGGCGTAGGCGTACGGGTACCAGTGCAGGCCGAGGCAGACCTGGCGGGCGGTCATCGTGCCTCCGCCCGGAGTACGGACCGTGCGCAGGCCGGCGGGTGGGCGGGCCCACTCACGGCAGGCGTCCAGCAGCTCCCGCTGGAGTGCCGCGTCCAGCCAGTCGGGGACGTGCACCGCGCCGGGCGCGATCTCCGCGCGCTCCCGGGCAAACAGCTCGGTGTCCATGGCACCATCCTCCCCCACCGGGCCTGAGCTGCGGCTCGGCTAGCCTTGACGCACGATGAACGACCGTATGACGACGCCGTGGGGCGAGCTGGAGCTGGCCCGTCACCCCGAGGATCCGCGCGACGGGCTGCGCGCCTGGGACGCCTCCGACGCCTACCTGCTGCGGCACCTCGCCGAGCGGGAGACCCCGCTGGGCGGGACGGTCGTGGTGCTCGGCGACCGCTGGGGCGCGCTGGCCACGGCGCTCGTGGCGCACCGCCCGACGCAGATCACGGACTCCTGGCTGGGGCAGGAGGCGACCCGGGCCAACCTCGCGCGCAACGGGGCCGCCCCGGGCTCCGTCCGGCTGCTCACCACCCAGGACGCTCCGCCCGAGCGGATCGACGTGCTGCTGGTCCGGGTGCCCAAGAGCCTCGCGCTCCTGGAGGACCAGTTGCTGCGGCTGGCGCCCCACGTGCACGCGGGGACGGTCGTCGTCGGCACCGGCATGGTGAAGGAGATCCACACCTCGACGCTCCAGCTCTTCGAGCGGATCCTCGGCCCGACCCGGACCTCCCTCGCCCAGCAGAAGGCCCGGCTGATCTTCACCACGCCCGATCCCTCCCTGGAGCGACCCGCCAGTCCGTGGCCGTACGGCTACGACCTGCCCGAAGGCATCGGGCCGCTCTCCGGTCGACCGGTCGTCAACCACGCGGGGGTGTTCTGCGCCGACCGGCTCGACATCGGCACCCGGTTCTTCCTGGGACACCTGCCGCGCACGCACGGCGCGCAGCGGGTCGTCGACCTGGGCTGCGGCAACGGCATCGTCGGGACCGCGGTGGCGCTGGCCAACCCGCGGGCCGAGGTGCTGTTCACCGACGAGTCGTTCCAGGCGGTGGCCTCGGCGGAGGCGACGTACCAGGCGAACGGGACGCCGGGGCACGCGGAGTTCCGGGTCGGCGACGGGCTGGCGGGGGTGCCGGACGGCAGCGTCGACGTCGTCCTGAACAACCCGCCCTTCCACTCCCACCAGGCCACGACGGACGCCACGGCCTGGCGGATGTTCACCGGGGCGCGGCGCGCGCTGCGCCCGGGCGGTGAGCTGTGGGTGGTGGGCAACCGGCACCTCGGGTACCACGTGAAGCTGCGGCGCCTGTTCGGGAACAGTCAGCTGGTCGCGGGCGACCCGAAGTTCGTGGTGCTGAAGGCCGTCAAGCGGGCCTGAGCCCGGCCCCGGTGACGGTCCGTTCGACCGTCCGGGCCATCGCCTCCCGGCCCGCGCTCAGGTAGGTGCGCGCGTCCACGGCGTCCGGGTGGGCGCCCAGGTACTCCCGGATCGCGCCGGTCATGGCCTGGTTGAGGGCGGTCCCGATGTTGACCTTGGCGATGCCGCCCGCGACGGCCGCGCGCAGTTCGGTGTCCGGGATCCCGGAGGAGCCGTGCAGGACGAGGGGCACGTCCAGGGTCGCGGTGAGCCGCTCGAGCAGGTCGTGGTCGAGGGTCGCGGTGCGGGTGGTCATCGCGTGGACGCTGCCGACGGCGACGGCCAGGGCGTCCACCCCCGACCGTGCGACGAAGGCGCCGGCCTCGGCGGGGTCGGTGCGGGCGCCGGGCGCGTGGGCGTCGCGCGGGGCTCTGCCGTCCTTGCCGCCGATCTCACCCAACTCCGCCTCGATCCACAGCCCTTGGGCGTGCGCCCGGTCGACGGCCGCGCGGGTCGAGGCGAGGTTCTCGTCGTACGGCAGGCGGGAGGCGTCGTACATGACGGAGCTGAAGCCGGCGTCCGCGGCCTGCCGCAGCAGGGGCTCGCTCGTCACGTGGTCCAGGTGCAGCGCGACGGGTACCGAGGCTCGTTCGGCGGCGGTGACGGCGGCGCGGGCGAGCGGGAGCAGGCGGCCCTGGCGGAACCTGACCGCGTTCTCGCTGACCTGGAGGACCACGGGCGCGTCGGCGCGCTCCGCCCCGCTGATGACCGCCTCGATGTGCTCCAGGGTGATGATGTTGAAGGCGGCGACGGCGGTACGGGCCGCGCGGGCGCGGGTGACCAGCTCGCCGGTGGTGGTGAGGGGCACGGCCACTCCCATCGGGGTTCAGAGGATCACCGAGCGGGTGAGGTGACGGGGCCGGTCCGGGTCGAGGCCTTGGGCGGCGGCGACGGCCACGGCGAGGCGTTGGGCGCGGACCAGTTCGGCGAGGGGATCCAGCGCACCGGGGATCCAGAGGCCGCCGGTGGCACGGACCTGTCGGGCCAGCCCCTCGGGGGCCTCGCCGAGCATCCAGGTCGCCGTCCCGCGGGTGGTGATGCTGATGGGGCCGTGCCGGTACTCCATCGCGGGGTGGGCCTCGGCCCAGGCCAGTGCCGCCTCCCGCATCTTCAGCGCCGCCTCGTGGGCCAGTCCGACGGTCCAGCCGCGTCCCAGGAAGGTGAACTGGGCGCACTTCACCAGATCTTGGGGCAGCGGCTCGGCGAGGGCGGTGCGGGCGTCGGTGACGGCGGCGCCGGTGTGCAGGCCGAGGTGGGCGCGGAGCAGGGTGAGCGCGGTGGTGGCGAAGCGGGTCTGCACCACCGAGCGTTCGTCGGCGTAGTCGAGGACGACGACGTGGTCGGCCGTCGTCATGACGGGCGTCTTCGGGTCGGCGGTGATCGCGGTCGTGGGAGTGCGTCCGCGCAGCCGCCCGAGGAGGTCGAGGACCTCGGTGGTGGTGCCGGATCGGGTGAGGGCGACGATCCGGTCGTAGGCGCGGTGGTGCGGGAACTCGGAGGCGGCGTAGGCGTCCGTCTCGCCGTGGCCGGCCCCCTCCCGCAGGGCGGCGGCCGCCTGCGCCATGAAGAAGGAGGTGCCGCATCCGACGATCGCGACGCGCTCACCCCGTCTCGGCAACTCGCCCACGTGCCGGGCGACTTCGGTCGCGGCTCGTGCCCAGCACTCGGGCTGGCCGGTCAGCTCGTCCTCGACGTGGGTCATGCCCCACCTCCCCGACGGTGATTGTTCATGCAAGATAGGGCGAGGTTTCGAGCAACTTCAAGCATGCGAACGGAGTCGGTCATGTCACGGGACGCCCGGTGGAAGGCGCTGCTGGAGCTTCTCGTGGAGCGGGGCCGGCTGGACGTGGAGGACGCGGCCGCCGAGCTGGCGGTGTCGGCCGCGACGATCCGGCGTGACCTCGACCAGCTCGCCGAGCAGCAGATGCTCGTCCGCACACGGGGCGGTGCGGTCGTCCACGGCGTGTCGTACGAACTGCCGCTGCGGTACAAGACGGCACGGCAGGCCTCGCAGAAGCAGCGCATCGCCCGGGCGGTGGCCGGTCTCGTCGCGCCCGGCGAGGCGGTCGGGCTGACCGGCGGCACGACGACGACGGAGGTGGCGCGCGCCCTGGCGGCGCGCGGTGACCTGGCCGACGGTTCACCGGCGCTGACCGTCGTCACGAACGCGCTGAACATCGCGGGCGAGCTGGCCGTACGGCCTAAGTTCAAGATCGTGGTGACGGGCGGGGTGGCGCGGGCCCAGTCCTACGAGCTGGTCGGGCCGCTCGCGGACGGGGTGCTGGGGCAGATCACCGTCGACGTGGCGGTGCTCGGGGTGGTCGCCTTCGACGTCACGCACGGTGCCGCCGCGCACGACGAGGCCGAGGCGGCGGTCAACCGGATGCTGTGCGAGCGGGCCGAGCGGGTCGTCGTCGCTGCCGACAGCAGCAAGCTGGGGCGGCGCGCGTTCGCCCGGATCTGCGCGGCCGACGCGGTGGACACGCTGGTCACGGACGCGGCGGCCGACCCGACGGCCGCGCGACGGTTCGAGGAGGCGGGCATCCGGGTCCTGGCCGTGTGACCACCGCGTCGGCGGATCCGCGGGTCACCGGGCCACCGGTCGGTGCGCCCACGACGACGGGCGGGCCGGAGTCGACGGCTCGCGGCGGCTCCGCGGAGGCGCCGGCAGGGACCGCCGTCACGGACCGCCGTCAGGCGGGTTCACCTCGCTGGGTGCTGCCGGCCTCCCCCGTGTCGCGCCGCCACTCGACGACCAGTTCGTCGCGGGTTCCGAAACGGACCAGGTGACGGCCCATCACGTCCTCGAGCTGGTCCAGGTGTTCGGCGTCGGTCTCCAGGGTGAGCAGCAGGGCGCCCTCGGTCGCGGTGAGCGTGCCGGTGCCCTGGGGGAAGGTGATGCTGCCCTCCCCCTTCTCCTCGTCCCAGGTCGACTCGGCGCGGCGGCCGAGGTGGGCGGCGAGTTGCTTGGCGTGGCGATGGGGACGGTCGGTGAGGACGCGGGCTTCCGAACGGGCCATGGACGACTCCCTGGGTGGCGGGCGGATCGGTGCGCCGGAGGGGCGGACCCCGGGGTTCCGGCTTCCTGCAGTACTGCCAGACGGAGCGGCTCCGCGTACACCTCCCGCGCCGCAAGGTATGAATGCGGCGGGAGTGATGTCCTCGGCGGCCACGGACGGGCCCCGACCGGTTCCGGGGCGGCGCCCCTCCGGCACTCCTCGGCAGGGGCGTCCCCGGAACCGGTCGGGGCCGTCGAGCCGGTCCGCGGCGGCCGGGCTAGATGAATGAGTCCGATGTCTTCAGTGGTCGTAGGCGATCAGCGATCGTTTGATCTTGGCGCCGGTGGTCCAGTTGTGCCAGATAGCGGCCGC
>NZ_JBIUBX010000061.1:0-5992 GCF_044548445.1 Streptomyces sp. NPDC052016 | reverse complement strand
ACCCGCTCGAACAGCTCCCACAACTCGTCCGGCACCATGCGCTCGACCATCACCACACGAGCAGACTACCCAGTACTCCAAATGAGACGACGTCTAAGTGAGTCGTGGTTGACCCGGAGCTCATCGCCCTTACCCCCTTGACCACCACCCGCGCCTCCACCGGCATCGGCGGGATACTGATTGAGCTGCATCTGCGCCGAATGCCTCTCCGCCGCCTCGGCCTTCAACTGCTCCCACTCGTCCCACACCATAGGTCCCTCGTCCCCCGACGCTCCGCGCGGCGCGTTCCGCCTCGCGGATTCCTTGATCCACCCGACTCTAGCGACCGACCAACCCACCCCGCGAATTAACGCAAGGTGGTGGACCCATCTACCGGAGGCCTCCGCGTCGGGGACTGCGAAACGTTCGGCCCTCACTCACATTCGGTGGTGACTGAGCGTGGTGGCGGGTCGTTGGCATGACGTGCGAAATGTCAACGAGCTTGGACGTGACGTTTCGGGACTGTCGCCGCTGCTCGTTGAGGAGGTGGCCGACGAGGGTGAGCGGATCCTGGTGCGGGCTCGGATGCCGGATCTGGTTCCGTGCCCGGGCGCTGTCACGTTGCTGGGTGCGTGAGTGCCTACAGTGGGTCTTGCTCCGCGCCGCCGACGCCGGCCTGGCGGCCGTCCAGACCGGCGGACGGGGCGACGTCACGCAGTGACGCCGAGCGGCGGGTGCTCGAGCACGCGGGGCTTGTACTCGACCAGCTGGATACGACTGTCGAAGGTGCGGTGCTCGATCATCTCGAGGGCAACGTCCGGATAGCCGTCGTAGATGCGTTCTTCGCCCGTGGCCCCGGTGATCACCGGGAACATCACGACCCGGAAGCGGTCGACGAGTCCGGCTCGTAGCAGGGACCGGCACAGGCTGAGGCTGCCGATCGTGCTGAGGAGCCCCGAGCCACTCGACTTCATGGCGCGGACCGCCTCGACGGCGTCGTCGCGAACGAGCGTGGAGTTGGCCCACGTCAGTGGCTCCTCGAGTGAGGAGGAGAACACTACCTTGGACGCTTGCGTGAGCTCGTCGACGGACGCCTCTTCCTCGGGCCTGAATTCGTCTTGGCCATTCGGGACCTCGCCTGCGGCGAAGCCCGACATCAGGCGGTAGGTGTTCGCTCCCATCAGGTAGGTGGCCTCGGGCTGCTCGCCGAGCCATGCGAGGTACTCCGGGCCCTCGAGGCCCCAGAACCCGGGCCATCCCTCTGCCGATGCGTGGCCGTCGAGGGAGGTGATGAAGTCGATGAGAAGCTCCGACATGGCGGTGTCCTTTCTAGGTGTCACGAGCTTGGACCGGCCGGGAGCCAGAAGCTCATCGGCCGCGCTGTGGAGTAACGAGAAAACCCATGACGCGGCAGCCGATCAGGTCGGCGGAGCGGCACTGCTTCGGAGGGCCGGTGCAAAAATGGGTTCTGAGGCCTACGGAGCGCCGAGCTGCAGGAGCCGCTCGACCTCGTCGGGGTCCTCGCGCACCAGCAGGTTGCTGGCCCACGCCGCCTGGGTGGGGCGGCGCAGTCGGCGGGTCTGGTCGGCCAGCTCGCGGTCGCCTGTGGCGCGGGCGGCCTTCGCATGCTCGTCGCGGGCAGCGGTGAATTCACCCGGCGGCAGGGCGTACAGCTCATCGGCGACAGCGTCCAGATCCACCCTTTCCTCCCAGACACCACTCCCCGCATGTCGATTTTGTCACTATTCGATCTGATATGGGTTTATTGTCGATTAAGCTGTCAGTTGGCTGTCCTGGAAGGCGACGAACGTGACGTGGACCCTGCCGGAGCCGATGCTCTCCACTCCCGTGGCCAGCCAACGAGCTACCGCGGCGCAGGCTTGGCATAGCAGCCACGACTCAACCTGCATACGGGGCAGTTATGGGCGGGCACCTCACTGCTCGCACACCCGGGTGCCGGTTGTGCGGAGGACGTCTGGGAGGTCCGCTCGGTCGGAGACGGCGCCCACGGGCTGCGCGAGTACGCCTGGGCCCAGGTCTCGCTGCCGGACCGAGAGGCTGCCGACGGCTTCTCCACCGCACTGCTGATCCGCCCTCAACCACCGGTGAGCGGGCGTACTACCTGGTGCACTCGGCGCTGGGCGCACCGCTGGCGGAGATCGCGCGGGCCGCCGGCGCCCGCTGGGCGATCGAGGAATGCTTCCAGGCCGCCAAGAACGAGGCCGGCCTGGACCAGTACCAGGCACGCCACTACCGGGCCTGGTACCGGCACATCACCCTGGCACTGACGGCCGCCGCGCACCTGACCGTCGCCACGGGTCAGCACCGGCGAAAAGGAGGAGGCAACCGCGACCTGATCCGACTGAGCGTGAACGCGATCAGCCGCCTGCGGGCCGAGGTCGTCCATACCGTCGGGCACGGGGCCGGACACATCCTGCACTGGTCACGCTGGCGACGCCGCCACCAGCACCGAGCCCGCCTCAGCCACTCCCGCCGCCGCAGCCACGACCCCCGTACCTGTGGCTGCGTAATTCAGGCCCCAAGATCTCCCGCCCGAAGCTGCTCCACGCCAACCGCGCGCTACGGTGCAGTTCACACGTGCCGGGGAGCGACAGAGGTGATCATGAACGTTGAGACGGTCAAGGTGGGTGACACCTTGCGTGTCAGCTGTGCCTTCACCCCCACACGGGTGGTCAAGATTTCAGACTGGGACGTGACCATCGTCTGGCCATGGGAGCAGATCGATCCTGACTCTGAAATCCAATGGAACGGACAGTACGCCATACCGCGCAAGCAAGGCTCCTTCGAGTCTCGGATCAGCCTCTTCCAGACCGATCCTGCCCCCTGGACGCTATCTGCGGGCGACAGCTGCGGCGTGGGTATTCGCGAGCAGTTGGTACGGGTGATCGACATCGGGTATTGCGATCCGCCTCAAGATGTTGGGTGGCTGCCGCGTCCGCACACGATGTTGATCGTGCTACCCGTCGATTACGAGGACCCTCAAGGTCTCGCTGAGGGCGACACAATATCCATACCATCCGCGGCGCCGGTCAGGGTCGAGCTTGTGTAGCAGCAAACTTGCTCCAGTGGGTTAATAGGCGTGCCCTACGGTCGGGTAGTCGTGGAGGACAGCAACTGCGGCTTCAGTACCACGGGCTGTTTCTTGGATCATGTGCGGAGCCAGACGAGGGCGGCAGCGAGAGTGACGGTGCCGAGATAGACATAGGCCCGCTTGTCGTACCTGGTGGCGACTGCCCGGATCTGCTTGAGCCGGTTCACGGCGCGTTCGACGGTGTTGCGGGTCTGGTAGTGCTCGATGTCGAAGCCGGTGGGCCGGCCCCCTCGGCTGCCGCGATTGCGGCGATGTTCTTGCTGGTCACGGCGTTCGGGGATGGTGTGCCGGATCTCGCGTCCGCGCAGGTAGCGGCGGTTGGCACGAGAGGTGTAGGCCCTGTCCGCGGTCAGAGTGTCCGGCCTGACACGGGGGCGCCTCGGCCCAATCCTGGGTACGCGGATCCGCTCCAGGACCGCCTGCAGCTGAGGGCCGTCACCGTACTGACCGGGCGTCAGCAACAGGGACAACGGCCGGCATCGGCCGTCCGCCACGAGGTGAATCTTGGTCGTGAGACCGCCTCGGGACCTGCCTAAGGATTCGCCTGGTCGACCACCTTCACCAGGCGGTTGACCAGGGACCGGAGTACTGGATCGGGACGAGCCGCCTGTGCCGCTTCCCCCTTTTCGGGCGGCGGAGGCGGTGGTGCGTGCCGGGTGCCGGCCGCATGCTGGTGGGCGCGGACGGCGGTGGAATCGACAGCGACGTTCCGGTCGACGCGGCCGGCGGCTTCTTCCCCGGCCTGCAGCCGGGTGAGCAGTCTTTGCCAGGTTCCGTCCGCCGACCAGCGACGATGCCGCTTATGAAACGGTCAGCCAGGGACCGAATCGCTCCGGCAGGTCCCTCCACTGCACGCCGGTCCGGGCGCGATACAGCACACCGTTGACCACCCGCCGGTGATCAGCCCGTCGACCACCACGCAGCCCGATCGGCGGCAGCAACGGCTCCAGCCGCCGCCACTCTGCATTCGTCAGATCACCCCGCCCCATGCCACCAGCGGGGACCCAAACAATGATCACCATGGGACATCCGAGAAACAGCCCTAAGTCAACCCCGCAGGCATCCGGAGGAGGCCCCTTGTGACGCGGTTGACTCAGCGGGCCGACCGTCCCTTGGGTTGTGCCAGGCAAATTTTCAGAACGGAGGTTCTTCGCTCCAAGCGGTGGTCGAGGGCTCTGACGGACGAGACTCGTTCTGGTGAAGGACGGCCACCGCCTCCTCGATGCGGTCGAGGTCAATGAGGTACCCGGCCAGGTCGTGGCTGTTTGCGGGGGCATGGGGGCGCAGGACGGCGACGGCCTCCTCGGTGCGTCCGGCGCCGGCGAGCAGCTCGGCAATGTGTGGTGCCGCGTACCAGGTGGCGCCCTCGGGGTGGGAGCGGGCGTGTGCGATCGCTTCGTCGACGCCGTCGCGGGCGGCGATCAGCGGCAGCCGTATCCAGTACAGGTCCCAGTCCTCCTCGCCCCCGCGGGCGGCGGCGAGGGCGTCGAGGTGTGCCAGGCCGTCCTCGGGGCGGCCCTGGGCAAGGCACAGGTCGGACAGAGTATGGAGGATCCAGTCGTCCCCGTTGCGGGCGTCGGCCTGGACACGCATCACGTCGATCGCTTCGCTTCCCCGGCCGTGCCGGGCCAGGAGCTGCGCGAGCTCGAACGCCGAGTTGGGGTCGTGGGCCACGGGTCCGTCGGCCTGCCGGTATGCCGCGATCGCCCCTTCCACGTCGCCGCGCTCCTCCAGCAACCTCGCGAGCCGTTGTACGGCGTACCTCGAGTCATCAGTCGCCGCAGTTGCCCGAAGCTCGTCGAGCCGGCCGTGCCGCGCCAGCAGCGCGGCCAGCTGCTCCCGGTTGCTGAGCAGCATGGTGCTGCCGGTGCCGGTGCGTAGCAGGTCGATCGCCTCGTCGATGCGGCCCTGGCGCTCGCGGATCTTGGCGAGGAGCCCGATCGCAGTGCCGCGATCAAGGCCTCGACAGCACCACGGAAAGTCGGAACACCGGTGCTCGGTCCGGGCGGAGACCAGCGCGGCGGCTTCCTCGTCGCGGCCGGCGGCGGCCGCGACGTCGACCAGTGTGTCGAGGGACAGCTCGCCGATGTGCGGGCGCAGCAGGGTGAACGCCTCCTCGGCGCGGCCGTGCCGGGCGAGCAGGCGCGTGTAGGACTCCAGCGCCATCGGGTGTCCGGCCTCCATGCGGACCCGGGTGATCTCGATCGCCTCCTCGACGCGGCCCCAGCCCTCCAGCAGCTCGGCCGCGGCTACGACGGCCGTCCACCAGCCGGTCGCCAGGTACGGGGCGAGCACCTCCAACGCGTCGGCCTGCCGGCCCTGCTCACCCAGCAACCGGGCCCACGCCAGCGCGCAGAACCACTCCCCGCGTCCGGCGTGCAGCTCCACCACGTCGATGTGGCCGTGTTCGAGCAGCCGCAAGACCAGCTCCGGCGGGATGCAGCCGGACCGTGTCCGGGCCCGGTCGTCAAGATCAGTAGCGTCCACGGCAACGCACCATAGCGCTCGCCCCGCCCCCTGCCAGCTGGCGCCTCCACGTGGACCGCCGCCCGGCGCGAGGCCTACGCCAACGACCTCGGACAGGACTCCAGCCTCATCGCCGTCACCGCCCGCTCCAACCGCTCCAAGACCCGACCAGGACCCGGTCGAGTGGCTCCCCGGCGGCAGGCGTGGTGTGCCGGTATGCGGCCGAATGGACCGCGACGAAACTCCGCTGGAGCCTCGCCACCACCAGGCCGGACTCGACCGGCTTACCGAACTCGCGGCTGGCTGCACCGGCACCACCATCACTTAGACGTCATCTCAGTTGGCGAGTCTGCGGTAGCAGATGAGGCTGCAGGCGATGGCGGTGAAGGCCAGGAAGTGCTCGGCCTTGCGTTCATAGCGGCGGTGCAAACGGCG
>NZ_JBIUBX010000060.1:0-10207 GCF_044548445.1 Streptomyces sp. NPDC052016 | reverse complement strand
ACCCGGATCTTCACGTGGATCGCGTCGATGAAGACCACCGGATAAACGGCGTCGAGAGGCCGGCTCTGCCACTCTGCCATGCCCTCCAGGACCTTGTCGGTGATCGTGGAGATGGTCTGGCGGGATACGTCCGCTCCATAGACTTCCGCCAGGTGGGCCTGGACCTCTCCGGTGGTCAGGCCCTTCGCAGTGAGCGAGATGACCATCTCGTCGACGCCGGTCAGGCGTTTCTGCCGCTTCTTGACGATCCTCGGCTCGAAGCTGCCTTCCCGGTCGCGGGGATCGGCTGTCTCGACCGGGCCGACGTCGGTGAGCACGGTCTTGGCACGGGTGCCGTTGCGTGAGTTGCCGCCGTTCTTCCCGGCCGGGTCGTGCTTGTCATAGCCGAGATGGTCGGTGATCTCGCCTCGAGAGCGGACTCCAGAAGCCGCTTGGTCAGCTGCTGAAGCAGCCCGCCCTCGCCGGTCAGCTGAAGGCCCTCGGCCTGAGCCCGGCCCACCAGCTCGTCGATCAGCTGGTCGTCCACAGACTTCGCTGGCGCCGCTTCAGACGGCTCGACGGACTCGGCCTCAGGCATGTTGTCGCTGGTCATCGATGCATCTTCCATGATCGGGAGTTACACCGAACGATTTACAGTCCCCCTCGTTGCTGGACTCCGCCCACCAGCAGCTCGGCGGCAACATCGTGCTGGTCTGGGACAACTACAGCCACCACGTCGACGCCGCCATGCGCGAACTGATCGGGAAGCGGCCGTGGCTGACGGTCTTCCGCTTCCCACGTCGACTCGCAGTCGGTCAAGGGCGCTTCAGGTAAGCAAGGCAACTCGCGGCTTGGGCGGGGGCGCAGCTCGTGGCCGCAGCGTCAGCCCCGCCGGACCGCCCCGAGCTGGGCCCGGTGCAGGTCTGGGGTGGTGAATCGCTGCGCCACCGTGCGCAGGACGCGGGCCATCGCCTGGGCGGGTGGGGTGGCGGGGCGTGCCGCGGCGCGGGCGAGGAGGATGCGGCGGGTGGGGGCCGGTACGTCGGAGGCGAACGGCAGGAGGCGTACGTCGCTGCGGCGGCTGGTGAGGGCCAGGCGGGGGGCTAGGGCGATGCCGAGCCCGGCGGCGACCATGGCCTGTGCCTCCTGGTAGTCGTGCGAGGAGTAGGCGATGCGCGGCTCGAATCCCGCCTGGCGACAGCTGCGGCGCAGGACGTCGGCGACGGGGTGGTTGTCGGCGCGGATGATCCACTCCTGGTCGGCGAGGTCGCCGAGGCGCACGGAGGGATGTGTGCGCAGGGGTGAGTCGGCAGGGACGACCAGCACCGTGGGGTCGTCCAGCAGGTGGGTGGGGGTAAGCGCCGGATCGTCGAGGCGGTTCCATTCGTAGTCCCAGAGCAGCCCCTGCTCCACCTCGCCGGTGTGCAGCATCTCCCTGAGCTCCGCGAGGACTCCGGCGCGTACCTCGATGCGGATGCCGGCGTGGCGGCGTCGGAAACGCGTGAGCGCCAACGGCAGCAGGGACGCGCTCGCCGTGGGGAAGGAACCGAGCCGCAAGGTTCCCTGGTCGAGGGCGGTGAAGGAGTCCAGGTCGGCCTGGGCGGCACGGAGTTCCCGGCGGATCGCCTGACCGCGTTCGGCCAGCGCGGCACCCGCCGGCGTGGGGCGGATACCGCGCGGCAGCCGCTCGATCAGGGGCTGCCCTGCCTCCTGCTCCAGCAGGGACATCTGCTGGGAGGCGGCGGAGGTGGTCATGCCGAGGGCTTCCGCCGCGGCAGTGAGTGAACCGCGTTCGGTGGCCTCGGTGAGCAGCAGCAGGCGACGCACGTTGAGCATGCCGACGACTTTAGCTGAGCTAAACCCAGGTGAAGCGAACTGCGATTGTTCCGAAGTCATGCCTCTGCGAAGGTCTCCGCAATCGCCGAGCGGTTCACCGGCCCGCAATGCGCCCGTAACCACTGCATCGGCCTTTTCCCTACCTCCGTTGACCCAGGAAGAGCCTCAGACGTGCACATTCCCGCGACCCTGGTGCGTGGCGGCACAAGCAAGTGCTGGCTGTTCAACCAGGTCGAAGTCCCGACCGACCGTGGCGACCTCGAAAGGCTGCTGGTCGCCGCGTACGGCGCCACCGATCCCGTGGAGCTGGACGGGGTGGGCGGGGCGACCCCCACCACCTCGAAAGCGGCCGTGGTCAGCGCCTCACCCGAGCCCGGCGTCGACGTCGACTACCTGTTCGCCCAAGTCGGCATCGGGACGGGCTCGGTGGAGTGGACGAGCAACTGCGGCAACTGCGCCACCGGCGTCGCCCTGTACGCGGTGACCAAAGGAATGGTTCCGGTCACCGGCGACCGGACGCGCGTGGTGATGCGCAACACCAATACCGGCGCGGTCCTCGAAGGGATCGTCGACACCCCCGGAGGCGTGGTGCAGCACTTCGGCCGCCAGACGGTACCCGGCACCCGTGCCGGCGGGGTCGCGGTCGGCCTCACCTTCCGCGACCCCGCCCGTACCACTGCCTTACTGCTCCCCACCGGCCAGGCGGCCCAGGACCTGCGGGTCGGCGACGCCGAGCCGGTACGCGTGAGCATGGTGACCGCGGGAGCGCCAGTCGTCCTTGTCGACGCCGCCGGTGCCGGGCGTACCGGTGCCGAGTCACTGGAGCGGATGACCGCAGACGTCTACTGGCTGCGCACCGTCCGTCATACCGCCGCACCCCTGATGGGGCTGCTCCGGCCGGGCGAGGAACCGGGCGACGCGGTGCCCAAGGTGGGCCTGGTCGGCCCGCCGGTTTCGTACACCACCACCCTCGGTGAACCGATCGGTGCCGAGGACTACGACGTATCGGTGCGCATGCTCAGCATGAACGCCCCGCACCCCGCGATCGGCCTGACCTCTGCCGTCGCCGTCGCGGCGGCCGGGCTGCTGCAGGGGTCCGTGGTCTCCCGGATCACGGGCGGCCCGACCGACGAGTGGTTGCGCCTCGGCACGCCCGCCGGCGTCGTGGCGGTCCGCTGCACCGATGTGAGGGACGGCCTGCCGCACCGGGTCACCGTGCGGCGCGCGGCCCGTCTGCTCGCCGACGCCCGCATCTACGTACCGGAAGAGGGCCGCCCGCAAGCCGCCTGAGCCGCGACGAACATCACCTCGGTCGGGCCGGCTCCCCGCCGTCCGTACCGGGATACCCTCGCGCCCCCGGGGGCGCGCCACCCCCGTCCCACCGCACCAAGGACAAAGATGTCTGCTGAAGTGATCTCCATAGGCGCCCTGCTGGTGATGTTCGTGGTCGGCACCGTGCTGCCGATCAACCTGGGCATCCTCGCCTTCGTCGCCACCTTCGCGGTCGGCACCGCCTCGCTCGGCCTCACCGAGGACGAAATCTTCGAGGGGTTCCCGGCCAAGCTCTTCGTCACCATCGTCGGAGTCACCTACCTGTTCTCCGTCGCCCGCCGCAACGGCACCATCGACTGGCTCGTCGCGGCCGGGGTGCGGCTGGTACGCGGCAAGGTCCAGCTCATCCCCTGGGTACTGTTCCTGGTGGCCGCCCTGCTGACGGCGTTCGGTACGTTCACCCCGGCCGCGGTCGCGATCCTCGCGCCGATCGGCATGAATTTCGCGTACCGTTACAAGCTCAACCCGCTGGTCGTCGGCATGATGGTGATCAGCGGCGGGCACGCGGGCGCGTTCTCCCCGCTGGCCGTCTCCGGTGCGCTGGTGCTCGGCCTCGTCGACAAGACCGATCTGCAGGTCTCCGCCGTGGCGCTGTTCAGCGCCAGCT
Organism: Streptomyces sp. NPDC052016; assembly: GCF_044548445.1. Classification (NCBI taxonomy): domain Bacteria; kingdom Bacillati; phylum Actinomycetota; class Actinomycetes; order Kitasatosporales; family Streptomycetaceae; genus Streptomyces; species Streptomyces sp. NPDC052016. The sequence continues at coordinate 6,453 of NZ_JBIUBX010000060.1, read as the reverse complement.
TCGTGATCAACCTGGTGCTCTCGATCCTCACCTACGCCCTGCTCGCCAAGCGTCCCGCCCCGCTGGTCGAGGGCGCCGCGGAGGCAGCCGACGACGAGGACCTCGCCGTCTCCGGCAGGCCAGATTGGCGGCAGTGGCTCACCCTCGCCTGCCTGGTGGCCCTCGTCGTCGGCGCGCTCGGCTTCCACCTGGAGATCGGCTTCCTTGCGCTGGCTGCCGGCGCCCTGCTGGCCCTGGTGGACATGAAGCGGCAGGAGAAGGCCGTGGACGGCGTCAGCTGGTCCACCCTGCTCCTGGTCGCGGGCATGATGACGTACATCGCGATGCTGGAGAAGGCCGGCATCATCGAGGAGATCTCCGAACATGCCGCGGGCCTGGGCGCCCCGCTCGTCGTCGCCCTGCTGCTGTGCTTCACCGTGGCCATCACCTCCGCCTTCGCCTCCTCCACCGCGATTCTCACAGCGATCATCCCCATCGCCGTACCGCTGCTGCTCTCCAGCCACCTCAGCGCCGCCGGACTGATCGCCGCGCTCGCCGTCTCCACGACGATCGTCGACACCTCTCCCTTCTCGACCAACGGAGCACTCGTCCTCAGCAACGCCCGTGGGGTGGACACCCGCCGCTTCTACCGCCAGGTCATCGGCTACACCGGCGGAATCGTCGCCCTCGGCCCCGTCGTCGCCTGGGGCGCCCTGGTCCTGCCCTGGTCATAGCGCAAAGACCGACGACGGACAGCGGAGGGCGCCGAGCTGGACTACGCACGGCGCCCTCCGTGCTGATTCTGTGTGCAGGACCAGGGGGATACAGACGCAGTCGTCAAGCGACCGCCGCTCCGCATCGGGACTATCGCACCCGACCCCGCCCGCCGTCGCGGGCCGTCCCCGCGCCTCTGCGGCCTGTCGCATCCGTGCGCGTCTCCCGCCAGCCGGAAGACCTGATCATCCGCTGGAGCGGAGGGTGGGGCGTTCCCCAGTACTGCTCGGAGCGGGGGCTGTGGGCCCGCCAGGGTCGAGCGTGATCGAGCACTCGGCGCGAGGGGGACAGATGAGCAGTCTGCTGGAGTCCGTACATGGACTTGGTCGGGACGTGGCCGTGCCCGAGGGCCTGCCGGCCCAGGTCGCGGTGGTCACGGGCGACCTATCAGCCGTGGTCCAACTTCACGCCCGAGGCCGGCGTCGTGGAGAAGTTCGCTGACCTGCGCGCTCGGCTGGGACCGGAGGAGTACCGGGCAGAAGGGTTCTCGATCTGGGATGCCGAGGCCGTAGACACATTCGCTGCGTACGACGACCTGGTACCGGAACATCCCGCCGGGAACGGCGACATCCGGCCCCCTCGGATCGAACCCGCCGTGGCTCGGCCGCGCGCATACGACGCCTCGGCCGAGAAGCCCTGAACAAAGCGTTCCAGCGCTTCGGCGAGAAGGAGTTCGGCATCTGGCGATGCCTCGTCGACCGTTTCGAGCAGGCGGCCGAGGCTGCCCGAATAGGGCGCGCTGCCGGTCCCGTCCGAATTTGCCGCCGCCGTGCCCAAGGCGTCGGCCGCGAGGCGGGTATCGGCTTCTGAGACCGTTGCTCTCCCCGGCGAGTCGGACTCCTGCCTGCGTCGGCAGTCCATCCGGCGCAGCAGGACGAACGGGAGGATCACCTTGCGATGATGATGGGGTGCCATGCTGCGGCGCAGTAGATCAGCCACAGCCCAGCTGACGTCCATCAGCCCGCGGGCCGCGACCGCCGGGTGCGCCGCGCCGTGACAGGCGGCGAAGGCACCGTGACGATCAGCATCAAAAATAACGCCCACCTCGGACATCGGTACCCACCTGGTCGAATCCCGGACTCGGCCGCCGCGGCACGGACGGGACGCGGGTGCCCGGTGATGCCCATGGCCGAAAGTGCCGGGCCTGCCCGTCGGATGCCCTTCCACGAGCTCGCCGCCGGGCGTCGGCTTGGGAAGAGCGCGAGGTTAGGAACACCATGCACACACGGTTTGCCATGCCGAAGTCGCGGGGGCGGAGGTACGAAGCATGGGTGTAGGTGGAGCAGGCGCGGGCCAAGATGGCGGCGTCGATCTGAAGGTGTCGAGCCAGGACCTCACCAAACTGGCCGATGACCTCGACGACATGCAGGATCACCTGGACAAGCAGGTAAAGCGGATGGACGCGATCGTCGACCGCATCGAAGCCGGTTGGCGAGGACCGGCAGCGACGGCGTACCGCGGGTTCCACCGGGCGGCGGCCGAGGACGCCATGCGCATCCGCGAAGTGATCCGGCACCTCGAGCAGGCCGTACGTCTGAGCCGGGACGGCTTCACGCAACAGGAGCTGGACGTGGTGGCCGGACTGCGGAGCATTGCGGTGGACATCGACAGCGAGGTCGACAAACTGTCGACACCGAACGCGGAGACGGTCGGGTCCGTCCCTCCGCGCAGCAGCTTCGACTCCTTCTGACGGCCTCTGCGAGAACCTCTGCCGCCACCGCTACGACACCTACGAAACGGGGAATTATGCCGACCGGGAGCGCGGACGACGGCCACATCACCGTCTCCTTCGCCTCCCTCCGCGAGCTCGCCGCCGAACTGGAGGACATCCTCAAAAAGCTCAACAGCAGTCTCGACGACCTCCACGACCGGGTCGTGCCGGTCGTGCTGTCCTGGGAGGGGGAGGCCCGCGAGGTCTTCGTCGACAAGCTCGATGAGTGGGACCGCTCGGCCCAGGACCTTCAGGCGGCCCAGAAGTGGCTGCACGAGTGTGCGGACACGAGCCACATCAACTATGCGGCAGCGCACCAGGCCGTGCTGCGCGGCTGGGGGGCGGCTGATGGGGACGCCGCCGGGCCAGAACGGCACCATCGACGTCAAGCCGTCCGACCTCCACCGCGTCTCCGGCGGTGTGGCGAGCCAGCAGACGGTGATGGACAAAGGCGCCAAGAGCCTGCTCGACGATCTGCAGAAGTACCCGGACGCCGGCGGTTACGGCACCTCGCCTCAGCTTGTCCTTTAACCCTGGTCAGCGGATCCTTCGACGAGCTTCATGAGCGGAGCCAGGATCCGGGGCAGGTCGTTCTCCGAGTTGATCACCTGCTGGTCTTGCCAGGTGTACTCGGTCTGGGAGTCGATGAAGAGCAGTGAAGCGCTTCCCGATTCCCATACGAACAGCTTCCCCAGGCGCTCGTCCGACTCCAGAGTGAGGCTCACGGCCGTTGCCTTCGGGCGCCCTCCGGTTGCTGTGCCAGGGGCTGGCTGATTCACCGTGGGGCTGATCCCGCGAGAGCGGAGTTCGTGTTCTTGTGCGGCATGCCATTCCACGAGCCATTGAACGATCTCCGGCATTAAGCCCCTCGCTGTCACGGTCGAACGAGTCGTCGAACTTGATCGTACGGATGGCGTTCGCCGGACGCTGGGACGGCCTTCGTCCGATCATGTGCTTCGACCAAGGTGCACTGATCGAGACGAAGGCCGTGAAGGTGAGTCTGCTGCCTGACGCTGGTCCCGGGGAAGCATTCGCGAAAGCGTCACGCTTCAGGGACGACTTATTCGACTGCCTGACCGCACGCGGAGACGAACTGTTCGAGCTGGTGGACGCGTTGCTATGTGCTGACGGACCGGTGAGGGCGCCGGTGGACCTCACGTTGGTTGCCGAGCACCGGCGCGGGCACGGTGCCATGTACGGCGCGTTGAACTGCGGGAGCGTGGATGTGCCCCGGCTGCGGCAAGTGCTGGCGGGTTTGCCGATGCCGCAGGCCGCGGACGGGCGGCTGGTGCTGGCGGTCGACGTCAGCAACTGGCTCCGCCCGGACGCGCCGACCAGCGCCGACCGCCTGTTCTGTCACGTCTACGGCCGCAGCGGCCGGTCCTCGGACCAGTTCGTGCCCGGCTGGCCGTACTCGTTCGTCGCCGCCCTCGAATCGGGCCGCACCTCTTGGTGCCAGCTCTTGGACGCCGTCCGTCTCGGTCCGGCCGACGACGTCGCCGAGGTCACCGCCGCCCAGGTCCGCCGGGTGGTCACGGACCTGATCGAGATGGGCCGGTGGCATGTCGGCGACCGAGACATCCTCATCGTCTTCGACGCCGGCTACGACGCCCCGCGCATGGCCCACCTCCTGGCCGGGCTGCCGGTGGAGGTCCTTGGCCGGATGCGCACGGACCGGGTGATGCGCAAGCCGGTCCCGGTACCTTGGATCTCTCCGCCGCAGGGCGGACGGCCGCCGAAGCACGGCAAGGAGCTCCGCTTCGCCAGGCCGGAGACCTGGGGGGAGCCCGACGCGGCCACGACACAGGTCACCGACCGGTACGGCACCGCCCGAGCGATGGCCTGGAACCGCATCCACCCTCGGCTGACGACCCGCTCCGCCTGGATCCACCACACCGGCGACCTCCCCATCATCGAAGGCACGTTGATCCGCCTCCAGATCGACCGCCTGCCCGGCGGCAACGAACCGCTGCCGCTGTGGCTGTGGTCCTCGAAGACCGGGATGACGACTGTCGACGTCGACGTGCGTTGGCAGGCGTTCCTGAGGAGGTTCGACCTGGAGCACACCTTCCGGCTGATGAAGCAAACCCTGGGGTGGACCCGGCCGAAGTTGCGCACCCCCGAGGCCGGAGATCGCTGGACGTGGCTCGTGATCGCCGCCCACACCCAGCTTCGCCTCACCCGCGAAGCCGCGGTGGATCTCCGCCGCCCCTGGGAGAGGCCAGCGGAGCTCACACGGCTCACCCCGGCTCGTGTCCGCCGAGGGTTTCGGAACCTCCGCCCGTACCTGCACTGTCCGGCCCGTGCACCGAAACCCTCAACGCCCGGACCAGCAAGGCCACCTGGCTCCAAGAATCGCCGTCCCACGACCCGTTATGACGTTGGGAAAACGACCAGGCGGCCCGAGAGCATCATCGAGCGCGACAACCTCAGAGGTTAAAAGACAAGCTCAGGCGTTCGCGACGTCGTACGTCAAGGTGGGCAACCGCTTCCTCGAGGTATGGGCCAAGAGCGTCGTCAGCATCGGGGGTGCGGCAGTCGGCTTCACTTCGACGGCCAATGCCTATGCGAAGGCGGATGCGGCCAACGATCCCACCGGGAAGGTGAAACCGGTCGTCCAGCCGTTGCCGAAGGTCATCGAGAAGCCGCCCGCCTACGGCTCCGTGCCGAATCTGAAGTGGGGCGACGACGACGGCGGCGACGACTTCATCCGCAGGATCCTCGAGTGGGTGCCCGAGCCGGTCCGGGACGTGCTGAGGCCCGTGGTGAAGCACGCCTTCCGGATGGGCAAGGTCGCCGAGGTCTATCCGTTTCCACAGCAGCACTACCTGAACGCGCTGTCCAAGGCGTGGATGGCGACGACCATCTCCCTGTCCATGGCGGAGAGCGCGCTGACCGGGAACGTCAGCAGCATCACTCAGCAGACGAACAGCGAGTGGCACGACGCGATGCGCCATTTCTGCAGTTCGCTGTGGGGCACGACGTCGTGGGGCAAGAGCCGCGAGGGCTACGAGTGGAAACACGACAGCTCCTCCTCGCAGACCGCCACCCATCCCGTGATGAGCGTGCTGTTCGACACGGCTCAGAAAGTGAGCGACCTCCTCTACGAATTCGCCGAGGCGGCCGTCTACCTCAATCGCGAGGTGTGGGACGTCTACATCGAGGCCGTACGCGACGCGATTCCCAAGGTCGAGGTCAACCTCAAGGACGGCGTCGGCATGGACGACGTCAAGGGCCTGGTCAAAGGCCTCGCCAAGGGTGTGGCCAAGGGCGCGAGCCAGTTGGGCCAGGGCATCGTCCTGAACATGGACACCGCCAAGCTGAACGCGATCGTCACCGAGTACAACCGGCGGGTCGACGCGCTCGTCCCCCAACTCGACGCACTCATGGACCCGTTGGATGAGGCACATTGCAGCGCTCCCAAGTTCGAAGCCCAGGAGGCGCGTGCGGAGGCTTCGGCATGCGGGCCCTGGAGGAGTTCAAGGACTCGCAGGTCTGGCTGAAGGTCGACTCGACCGGCAAGTACGACCTCAACCTCGCCGCCAACGAGTACTTGGAGCACGGTCACACGCTGGACAGGCACGTCGGCAAGACGGACGAGCAGCTCGCGCAGCGCCTGCGGGACCAGCAGACGAACGGGCCGACCCAGGCCTGGCCGCATGGCAAGCCGTACCCCAAAGCCGCCTCGGCTTTCCCGAACTACCGGCGGGCGGAGGAGCTGACCGAATACAACCTCAACCAGAACCAGGCCGACATCGAGGCCTGGATCAAGGGCCCACCACCGCCGGGGGAGGGAGACGTCAAATCCTTCTACTCGACAGCGCCGAACGGCGAGACCAGCGGCCGCAGCGTGTTCAAACAGCCGGTGGATCCGAGTGACCCGAAGTCCGGGTATAAGACGCCGTTTCAGTTGGTGAGTCGGCGGTAGCTGATGAGGGCTGCGGCGATGCCGACGAAGGCCAGGAAGTGCTCGGCCTTTCGCTCGTAAC
>NZ_JBIUBX010000059.1:0-10544 GCF_044548445.1 Streptomyces sp. NPDC052016 | reverse complement strand
GTCCGTCGCAGGAGCGGGTGATCCGTCAGGCGTTGGCCAATGCGCGGGTGTCGGCGGCGGACGTGGACGTGGTGGAGGCGCACGGCACGGGGACGCGGCTGGGCGACCCGATCGAGGCGAACGCCTTGCTGGCGACTTATGGTCAGGGGCGGCCGGAGGAGTCGCCGCTGTGGCTGGGGTCGATCAAGTCGAACATCGGTCACACGCAGGCTGCCGCGGGTGTGGCGGGTGTGATCAAGATGCTCATGGCGATGCGCCACGGGACGCTTCCGGCGACGTTGCACGTGGACGAGCCGACGCCGCATGTGGACTGGTCCGCGGGTGCCGTGGAGTTGCTGACCGGGGCTCGGGAGTGGCCGCAGGCGGAACGTCCGCGCCGGGCCGCCGTGTCCTCGTTCGGTATCAGCGGCACCAACGCCCACGTGATCCTGGAGCAGCCGCCCGCGGAGTCCGAGGCGCGACCGGTCGGGGTGCAGCTCCCGGTGCTGGTGTCGGCGAAGTCCCAGGCCGCGCTGGCCGCCCGGGCCGGCCAGGTTCAGGGACTGCTCGAAGAAGGCGCGGACGCCGCCGACCTTGCCGCGGCGCTGGCCACCCGCGTCCCCCAACTGCCCTACCGGGCAGCCGTGTCCGGCGCGGATCGGTCGGAGTTGATGGCGGGGCTGTCCGCGCTGGCCGGCGGTGAGCCGGCGGCGGATCTTCTCCAGGGCGTCGCGGCCGCGCCGGGCAGGACGGTGTTCGTCTTCCCGGGGCAGGGTTCGCAGTGGGAGGGCATGGCCCTGGGCCTGCTGGAGTCCTCCCAGGTGTTCGCCGAGCAGCTCTCCGCGTGCGCGGAGGCGCTGGCGCCGTACACGGACTGGTCCCTGCTGGACGTCCTGCGGGGTGTCGACGGGGCCCCGGGTCTTGACCGGGTGGACGTGGTGCAGCCCGCTTTGTGGGCGGTGATGGTGTCGCTGGCCAGGCTCTGGCAGTCGGTCGGTGTGCGCCCGGATGCGGTGATCGGGCACTCGCAGGGCGAGATCGCGGCGGCCTGTGTGGCCGGGGCGCTGTCGCTCGAGGACGCGGCGAAGGTCGTCGCGCTGCGCAGTCGGGCGATCGTGCGGCTGGCCGGAACGGGTGGGATGGTCTCGGTCGCACTGCCGGCGGCCGAGGTGCGTGAGCTGATCGCCGACCACGGCGACGCCATCGACATCGCCGCCCACAACGGACCGCACTCCGTGGTCGTCGCCGGCTCCGTGCCCGCGCTCGACGCGCTTCTCGCCGAGTGCAGGAACCGCAAGGTGCGGGCCAAGCGCATCCCGGTGGACTACGCCTCCCACTCGTCGTACGTCGAAGATCTGGAGGACGAACTGCTGGAGGCGTTCGCCACGCTGACGCCACGGCGGGCCGAGGTACCGTTCCTCTCCACCGTCACCGGGGAGCCGCTGGCGGGCGAGGAGCTCGACGGCGCCTACTGGTACCGCAACCTCCGCCGGACCGTCCAGCTCGAAGAGGCCACCCGCACCCTGCTCACCCAGGGACACCGGCAGTTCATCGAGATCAGCCCGCACCCGGTGCTCACGATCGCCCTCCAGGAGACCATCGACGACAGCTCGGCCGACGGCGCGGTCACACTGGGTTCGCTGCACCGCGACCAGGGCGGGCTCGACGACTTCCTGGCCTCCGCCGCGCAGGCGCACGTGTCGGGCGCGCCGGTCGACTGGGCCGCCGTGCTCGGCGGGCCGGGAGCGGCCGTCGACCTGCCCACCTACCCGTTCCAGCGCCGCCGGCACTGGCTGGAAGGCACGGCGAGGGCCGGCGCGGACGCGGGCGGGCTCGGGATGACGGCCGAGCGGCATCCGCTCATCGGCGCCGCACTGTGGCTGGCCGACGAGGACAAACTGATCCTCACCGGCCGTGTCTCCCCGAGCACTCACCCCTGGCTGGCCGACCACGCCGTCGCCGGAACGGTACTGCTGCCCGGCACCGCCTTCGTCGACCTCGCCGTCCGGGCGGGTGACCACGCCGGACTCGACCAGCTCGACGAGCTGACCCTGCAGGAACCCCTGGTGCTCACGGGAAGCGGCGGAGTACAGCTGCAGGTCGTGGTGGAGGCCGCGGGCGGGGACGGCCGGCGCGCGCTGTCCGTCCACGGCCGGCCCGAGCCGGGGTCCGACGACGCCCCCCACCATCCGTGGACCCTGCACGCCACCGGCGTACTCAACCCTGCCGGTGGGCGCGCGACCGACCCGGTCAGCGAAACCTGGCCGCCGGCCGGATCCGAACCGGTCGACCTGTCCTCGGCGTACGACACGCTCGGCGAACGGGGCTTCGAGTACGGCCCCGCCTTCCGCGGGCTGCGCGCCCTGTGGCGCGACGGCGAGGAGTTCTACGCCGAGGTCGCCCTGCCGGAGGACACGCCGGCCGGTGAGTTCGGCATCCACCCGGCTCTTCTCGACGCCGCACTGCACCCGCTGGCGCTCGCGGAGGGCGACGGCCGCCTGGTGCTGCCGTTCGCCTGGACGGGCGTCCGGCTGCACGCCCAGCACGCCACCGTGCTGCGGGTGCGGATCGCGCCCACCGGGCCGGGCGCGGCGACGCTGGCCGTCGCCGACGCGAGCGGCGCTCCCATCGCCTCGGTGGAGAGCCTGAGCCTGCGTGCCGTCGACGCCGGTCGGCTGGCGAAGGCGGCGGCACCGCGCCGGCCGCTGTTCGAGATCGAGTGGACGGCGGCGCCGGAAGGCACCCCGGCCGCCGACTGGGCCGTGCTCGCCGACGCCGGGTCCGGTCTGCCCGCACCGGCGGGAAGCCACCCCGACCTCGCGAGCGTCGTCGGGACCCCGCCCCTTGTCCTGGTGCCCCTCTCCGGGGACCAGGGACCCGGTGCCGTGGCGCACCGGGCACTGCGCCTCGCGCAGGAATGGCTCCGCGAGGAACGCTTCGCGGGCTCCCGGCTGGTGTTCGTGACCCGCGACGCGACGACCGGCCACACCGAGGACGGGCTCGCGTCGTCCCCCGTGTGGGGTCTGGTCAGGACCGCGATGACGGAGAACCCCGACCGGTTCGGGCTGCTGGACGTGGCGGACGGGGAAGTCTCCGAGACCCACCTGGCGCGGGCGCTGGGCGTGCCGGACGCACAGGTCCGCCTGCGCGACGGGGTGCCGTCGGTGCCGCGTCTCTCCAGGTCCGCGCCCCAGGACGGCGCCGCACCGTCGCTGAACCCGGACGGGACCGTGCTGATCACCGGCGCCACCGGTGTCCTCGGGCAACTCCTGGCCCGTCACCTGGTCGCCGAACACGGCGTACGCCACCTGACGCTGGTCAGCCGCCGAGGCCGTGACGCGGCGGGAGCGCTGGAGCTGGAGGCGGAACTCACCGCACACGGTGCGGACGTCGTCATCGCGGCGTGCGACACGGCCGACCGCGAAGCCCTGTCCCGGCTGCTGGACGGGATCCCCGCGGCACACCCGCTGACCGCCGTCGTGCACACCGCCGGAGTCCTCGACGACGGCACGCTGCAGAGCCTCACCCCCGAACGGCTCGACACCGTGCTGCGGCCCAAGATCGACGCGGCCCGGCACCTGCACGCCCTCACCGCGGACCTGGACCTGGACGCCTTCGTCCTGTTCTCCTCGCTGGCCGGCACCGTCGGGGCACCCGGACAGGCCAACTACGCGGCGGCCAACGCCTACCTCGACGCGCTCGCGCTGCACCGGCACTCCCTCGGACTGCCCGCCACCTCCCTCGCCTGGGGCCTGTGGGCCGAGGGCAGCGGCATGACCGGCCACCTGACCGAAGCCGACCTGGCCCGGCTCTCCCGGGACGGCATCGCCCCGATGGGCAGCGAACAGGGGCTGGCCCTGTTCGACGCCGCCCTGGCGACGGGCCGCCCGGTGCTGGTGCCCGCGGCGCTGGACTTCACCGGCCTGCGGGCCAAGAGGGAAGAGGGCACACTGCCGCCCCTCTTCCACCAGCTGGTGCGCGGTGCGCGGCCCGCCGCCGCGGGTGACGCGCCCGGCGGCGGCTCCCTCCAGGAACGCCTCGCGACCCTCGCGCCGGCGGACCAGGACAGGACGCTCCTGGACCTGGTGCGCGGAGTGGTGGCGGTCGTCCTGGGCCATGACCAGGCCGACGCCGTCGCACCCGACCGCCCGTTCAGCGAGCTGGGCTTCGACTCCCTCAAGGGCGTGGAACTGCGCAACCGGCTGAACGCGGCCAGTGGCCTGCGGCTCCCGGCCACGCTCGTGTTCGACCACCCCAGCGTGGCGGAGCTGGTCGGCTTCCTGCGGACCGAACTGCTCGGCTCCGCCGCCGCACGGACCGAGACCGCGACCTCGCCGGCCGCGTCCGCCGCGCTCGCCACGGACGAGCCGATCGCCGTCGTGGCGATGGCCTGCCGCTACCCGGGCGACGTCAGGTCCCCCGAGGAGCTGTGGCAGCTGCTGAGCGACGAACGGGACGCGATCGGCCCGTTCCCGACCGACCGCGGCTGGGACCTGGACAGCCTGTACCACGCCGACCCCCACCATCCCGGTACGTCCTACACGCGTCACGGCGGATTCCTCTACGACGCGCCGCAGTTCGATCCCGGCCTCTTCGGCATCAGCGGCCGCGAGGCCACCGCGATGGACCCGCAGCAGCGCCTGCTGCTGGAGACCTGCTGGGAGGCCCTGGAGCGGGCCGGGATCGACCCGGCCTCCCTCAAGGGCAGCCAGACCGGCGTGTTCGCCGGCGTGATGGCCAACGACTACGCGGCACGGCTGAAGGACGCTCCGGAGAACCTCGAGGGCTACCTGTCCGTCGGCAGCACGGTGAGCGTCGCCTCCGGCCGGGTCGCCTACACCTTCGGTCTCCAGGGCCCGGCGATCACCGTCGACACCGCCTGCTCGTCGTCGCTGGTCTCCATCCACCTGGCCGCGCAGGCCCTCCGCAACGGCGAGTGCACCATGGCCCTGGCCGGCGGCGTGACCGTGCTGGCCACCCCGACCCTGTTCGTCGAGTTCAGCCGGCAGCGCGGCCTGGCCCCGGACGGGCGCTGCAAGTCCTTCTCCGCCGACGCCGACGGGGCCGCGTGGGCCGAGGGCGCCGGAGTGCTCCTGCTGGAGCGGCTGTCGGACGCCGAGCGCAACGGTCGCCGGATCCTCGGCGTGATCCGGGGCACCGCCGTCAACCAGGACGGCGCGAGCAACGGACTCACCGCGCCCAACGGGCCCTCCCAGGAGCGCGTCATCCGCCAGGCGCTGACCAACGCGGGCCTGACCACCTCCGACGTCGACGCCCTGGAGGCGCACGGCACCGGCACCACCCTGGGCGACCCGATCGAGGCCCGGGCCGTACTCGCCACCTACGGCCAGGAACGGGACACACCCCTGGCCATGGGGTCGCTCAAGTCCAACATCGGGCACACCCAGGCCGCCGCCGGTGTCGCGGGCGTCATCAAGATGATCCAGGCGATGCGGCACGGCGTCCTGCCGAAGAGCCTCCACATCGGCGAACCCAGCCCGCACGTGGACTGGTCGGCCGGCGCGGTGGAACTCCTGACCGAGACCCGGCAGTGGCCGCGGACGGACCGCCCGCGCCGGGCGGCCGTCTCCTCGTTCGGCATCAGCGGCACCAACGCCCACATCATCCTGGAACAGGCCCCGGCCCCCCGTCCCGTCCCCAAGGCCGAACCCCTGCCGGTGGTACCGCTGGTGCTGTCCGCGCAGACGGAGGCGGCCCTGCGGGCACAGGCCGACCGACTGGCCGGCGCACTCACCGAGGCGACCGACCTGACCGCCGCGGCGGCGACCCTCGCACTCGGCCGCGCCGCGCTGCCGGAACGCGCCGTCGTACTGGCCTCGACCGTCGAGGAAACGGCCGACGGGCTCGCCGGGCTCCCCGTGCGCGGAACGCCGGTCGACGGCCGCACGGCCTTCCTGTTCACCGGACAGGGCAGCCAGCGCCTGGGCATGGGACGCGAACTGTACGAGGCCCACCCCACGTACGCCCGAGCCCTCGACGCCGTCTGCGACGAACTCGACCAGTGGCTCGAACGGCCCCTGCGGGACGTCCTGTTCGGTGACGACGCGGACCTGCTGGACCGCACCGGATTCACCCAGCCCGCCCTGTTCGCCACCGAGGTCGCGCTCTACCGGCTGCTGGAAAGCTGGGGCGTACGGCCGGACTTCCTCGCCGGACACTCCATCGGCGAACTGGCCGCCGCGCACGTCGCCGGAGTGCTGTCCCTGCCGGACGCCGCACGGCTGGTCGCCGCCCGTGGCCGGCTGATGCAGGCCCTGCCCGAGGGTGGAGTCATGCTCGCCGTGCAGGCCGGGGAGGAAGAGGTACTGCCGCTGCTCGCCGGACGGGAGGACCGCCTGGGCGTCGCCGCGGTCAACGGACCCGACTCTCTCGTGCTCTCCGGCGATCCGGAAGCCGTGGAGGAGGTCGGCGCCGAACTGGCCGCCCGCGGACGCAAGACGAGGCGCCTGCGCGTCAGCCACGCCTTCCACTCCCCTCACATGGACGCCATGCTCGACGAGTTCCGCTCGGTCGCCGAAGGAATCCGCTTCGCTCCGCCCACCCTTGCGATCGTCTCCACCCTCACCGGCGAGCCCGTCGGGCACGAGGAACTGGGGACACCGGAGTACTGGGTCCGACACGTCCGCCGGCCGGTGCGCTTCCTGCACGCGATGCGCCGGCTCGAGGCCGAAGGGGTACGGACCTTCCTCGAGCTCGGGCCCGACGGCGTGCTGAGCGCGATGGGACAGGACTTCCTCGGCACGGACACGCTGCTGGTCCCCACCCTGCGCGCCGGGCGTCCCGAACCGCACACCCTGATCACCGCCGTGGCCCACGCCCATGTACGCGGAGTGCCCGTCGACTGGCGGGCGCTGTTCGGCGAGGTGGCCCACGAAACCCAGGACCTGCCGACCTACCCGTTCCAGCGCCGGCGCTACTGGCTGACGGAGGGCCCCGGCGGCGGTGACGTCACCTCGGCCGGACTCGACAGTACGGCGCATCCGCTGCTCGGCGCGGCGATACCGCTCGCCGACTCCGACGGCGCCCTGTTCACCGGCCGCATCTCCGTCCGCAGCCATCCCTGGCTGGCCGACCACGCCGTGGCCGGGTCAGTGCTCGTTCCCGGAACCGCCCTCGTCGAACTCGCCGTCCACGCCGGCACGGCCTTCGGCTGCGACCTCCTGGAAGAACTGACCCTCGCATCACCCCTCGTGCTCCCGGCCGACAGCGCGCTCCAGCTGCAGATCACCGTCGGCAGCCCGGACGAGAACGGCCGGCGCCCCGTCACCCTTCACTCGCGCGGCGACCGCGACGACGGCGGCTGGGATCGGCACGCCACCGGCACCCTCGCCCCCGCGGACACCCCGCCCACCGCCGGACCCGCCGTCTGGCCGCCGGCCGACGCCGTACCCCTGCCGGTCACGGACCTGTACGACCGCCTGGCCGACCGGGGCTACGAGTACGGTCCCGCGTTCCAGGGGCTCCACGCGGCCTGGCGAGCGGGCGACACCCTCTACGCCGAGGTGCGGCCCACCGTCGACGCCGACGGCTTCACCCTCCACCCGGCGCTGTTCGACGCGGCCCTGCACGCGCTGCTTCTCGAGGAATCGGCCGAGCTCAGGCTGCCGTTCTCGTTCGGCGGTGTCCACCTCCCGGGCCGGGGCGCCGGAGCCCTGCGCGTCACCCTCTCGCCCCACGAGGACGGGACCGTCGCGATCGGCGTCGCCGACGAGACCGGCGCACCGGTCGCCACGGTCGAGTCGCTTGCGCTGCGCGCCGTACCACTGGAGACGCTCCTCGCCGGCCGCGGCTCCGACACCCCGGTGTACGGCCTGGAACCCGTCGCCGTGGATCTGCCCGGCAAGGCCCCGTCGACCATCGCCCTCCTCGGCTCGGCGGACCTCGGCATCGAGGCCGAGCACCACGCCGACCTCGCCGACCTCGCCGCCCGCACGGCCGAAGGCGCCCCCGCTCCCGAGGTGGTGGTCCTGCCGGTCCGCCCGGCCGCTCCGGACGAAACGGGACGGATCACCGAGGAGGTGCTGGCCGTGCTGCGGCAGTGGCTGCGGACCGAGTCCCTCAGCGGCTCACGACTCGCCGTCGTCGCCACCGAGGACCTCGCACACAGCGCGCTCACCGGCCTCATCAGGACCGCCGCGTCCGAACACCCCGGACGCTTCCAGCACGTGATCACCGACGATCACCCCGACAGCCGGCCGCGACTGGCAGCGGCACTCGCGGACCCCCGGGCGCACCTCGTGCTGCACGAGGGTACGGCCCGCACACCACGGCTGACCCGGGCGGCGACGCCGGACCGCAAGGCGACGCTCGACCCCGAGCGCACGGTGCTCATCACCGGCGGAACGGGCGCCCTCGGCGGCCGGATCGCCCGGCACCTGGTGACCCACCACGGCGCGCGCCGACTGCTCCTGACCAGCCGCCGCGGCGGCGGCGAGGAACTGGCCGCCGAGCTGACCGCGTACGGCGCGGACGTACGGGTCGCGGCCTGCGACGCCGCCGACCGCGGCGCCCTGGCCGAGCTGATCGCGTCCGTCCCGGACGAACACCGGCTCACCGCGGTCGTCCACGTGGCCGGCGTCGTCGACGACATCACTCTGGAGGCGATGGGCCCGGAGCACCTCTCCCGCGCCCTGCGGCCTAAGGTCGACGCCGCATGGAACCTGCACGAGCTCACCGCCGGCCTGGACCTGTCCCACTTCGTGCTGTTCTCGTCGCTGGCCGGACTGGTCGGCAACGCCGGACAGGCGAACTACGCCGCGGGAAACACCTTCCTCGACGCCCTGGCCCGGCACCGGCACACCCTGGGCCTGCCCGCCGTGTCGCTCGCCTGGGGCATGTGGCAGGACGGCATGGCGAACGAGCTGGGCCGCACCGACCGTGCCCGGCTCGCGCGCGGCGGAGTGCTCCCGATGCCGACCGAACAGGCCCTCGCCGTCTTCGACCAGGCCCTCGCCGTCGGCGGGACGGAGCCGGACGACCGGCCGGTGCTGGTCCCCGCCGCTCTCGACCTCGCCGCACTCCGCGGCCTCGGCGACACGCTGCCCGAGGTTTACCGGGGTCTGCTGCGCGGCCAACGGCGCGCTGACCGGCGCACCGGCTCCACAGCGGAGAGCGGAGCGGCGATCCCGCTGACGCGGCGCCTCACCGGCCTTCCGGAGGCCGATCAGCGGCAGCTGCTGCTCGACTTCGTCCGGGAACAGATCGGAGTCGTACTGGCGCATCCGGAGCCGCGGACGATCGACGTCCAGCGCGGCCTGCTGGACCTCGGCTTCGACTCACTGACCGCGGTCGAGCTGCGCAACCGGCTGAACGACGCCACCGGGCTGCGGTTGCCCAGCACGCTGGTCTTCGACCATCCGACCACCGAGGCACTCGCCGACCATCTGTGGCGCGAGCTGGTCGGTGAGACGGTCTCCCCGGTCCTGGCCGCTCTGGACGCTCTCGAGGCAGTCCTCTCCACCGTCGGAGCGTCCGACGGCGACGGCGACGGCGACGAGGCAGGCACGGTCGCGGCGCGGCTGCGTGGCCTGCTGCGCACGGTGGACCGCGCCCCCACCCACGACGATCTCGGCCTGGCAAGCGACGACGAGCTCTTCGCGGCCCTCGACAACGAACTCGGCAGGTAGGCATGAGCAGCAACGAGCAGAAACTCCGCGACTACCTCAAGCGCGCCACGGTCGACCTGCGCGAGACCCGGCAGCGTGTGCACGACCTGGAGGAGCGCGCGCACGAGCCGATCGCGATCGTGGGCATGGCGTGCCGGCTGCCCGGCGGTGTCGCCTCTCCCGAGGACCTCTGGGAGCTGCTGAGCAACGAGCGCGACGCCATCGGCGCGTTCCCCGACGGGCGGGGCTGGGACCTCGACAACCTCTACGATCCCGACCCCGACCACCTGGGGACGTCGTACACCCGCGAAGGCGGCTTCCTCTACGACGCCGACCGGTTCGACGCCGGGTTCTTCGGCATCAGCCCCCGCGAGGCGACGACCATCGATCCCCAGCAGCGGCTGCTGCTGGAGACGGCGTGGGAGGCCTTCGAACGGGCCGGCATCGACGCGGCCGACCTGAGGGGCAGTCGCACGGGCGTCTTCGCCGGCGTGATGTACGACGACTACGGCTCCCGTATCCCCAACGCACCCGAGGGCTTCGAGGGCTACCTGCTGACCGGCAGCACCGGCAGCATCGCCTCCGGCCGGGTGGCGTACACCTTCGGGCTGGAGGGCCCGGCGGTGACCGTGGACACCGCCTGTTCGTCCTCCCTGGTCTCCCTCCACCTCGCGGCGCAGGCCCTGCGCCAGGAGGAGTGCTCGCTCGCCCTCGCGGGCGGTGTCACCGTGATGGCGACGCCGGGCACGTTCATCGAGTTCAGTCGGCAGCGGGGTCTGTCGCCGGACGGGCGGTGCAAGGCGTTCTCGGCCTCCGCCGACGGCACCGGCTGGTCCGAGGGCGTGGGTCTGCTGGTGCTGGAACGGCTGTCGGACGCTCAGCGCAACGGGCACCGGGTGCTGGCGGTGATCCGGGGGTCCGCCGTCAACCAGGACGGTG
>NZ_JBIUBX010000058.1:0-10802 GCF_044548445.1 Streptomyces sp. NPDC052016 | reverse complement strand
GTACGGCCGCTTGCCGGAATTGGCTGCCCTTGGCCGTGCGGCGCTGCGCGACGGGCTGCGCCGCACCGCCACGACCCACTCCCCGCCGCGGGCGGCTACGGGAGCGTCCGGGCTGCGCGCCGGCGTCGTGATCCGCTCCCGCCGCCGGGCGGCTGCGGGATGCTCCGCCCCCGGTGCCAGGACCCGCTCCGGGCGCCGGGAGTGGGGCGGGTCGTGGCGGTGCGGCGAGCCGTCGCCGACCGGGCGTACGGCCGCTTGCCGGAATTGGCTGCCCTTGGCCGTGCGGCGCTGCGCGACGGGCTGCGCCGCACCGCCACGACCCACTCCCCGCCGCGGGCGGGTGCGGGATGCTCCGCCCCCGGTGCCAGGACCCGCTCCGGGCGCCGGGAGTGGGGCGGGTCGTTCGGGGCTGCCCCGGTGCCAAAACCCGCTGCCGCCGCCGGGCGGGTGCGGGATGTTCGGGGCCGCCCCCCGGTGTCAGGACCCGCTCCCGCCGCCGGGCGGATGCGGGTCGTTCGGGTCCGCCCCCGGTGCAGGGACCGCTCCGGGAGCCGGGTGGGTGCGGGTCGTTCGGGGCTGCCCCCGGCGCCAGGACCCGCTTCCGCCGCCGAGCGGGCGCGGGATGTCCGGGGCCGCCCCCCGGTGCCAGGACCCGCTCCGGGCGCCGGCGAGTGCGGGACGTTCGGGTCCGCCCCCCTGCGCCAGGACCCGCTTCCGCCGCCGGGCGGGTGCGGGACGTTCGAGGCCGCCCCTTGCGCCAGGACCCGCTTCCGCCGCCGACCGGGCGCGGGTCGTTCGGGGTCGCTCGCCGGTGGTGCCGAGGCCCGCTCCCGCCGCCGGGCGGGTGCGGGATGTTCGGGGCCGCGTGCCGGTGGCAGTACCCGCTCCCGCCGCCGGGCGGGTGCGGGTCGTTCGGGGTCGCTCGCCGGTGGTGCCAGGGCGCGCTTCGGGGGTCGGGTGGGTGCGGGAGCACGCGTGACGGGGAGGGAGTGTGGGTGCGTCAGTTGTTCGGTGGGGTGGGTGGGTGGTTGTTCGGGGGGCCCGCTGCTGCCTCGTGCATGGCCAGTTCCAGGAGGGACGGGTCGGTGAGGGTGCCGGAGCCGTCCGGGGGGATGAGCCAGCGGACGGTGCCGGTGGAGCGGCCGGGGTGGGGGACGACGATCCAGGTGCCGGCCCCGGCCGTGCGGATGCCGGTGCCGATCCAGCGGGCGGCCGTGCCCGGCGGTACCAGGAAGCCCATGCGGTTGTCGCCGAAGTCGACGAGCACGGGGCCGGGTCGGTCCAGGATGCGGGTGAGGACGTCCAGCGTGGGGTAGCCGAGGGCGCCCGGCAGGATGAGTACGTCCCAGGCCTTGCCGGCGGGCAGCAGGGCGACCCCGTGGGGATGGTGCTCCCACTCCCAGCGGCAGGCCTCGGGGTTCGGTGCGACCGATGCCAGCCATTCGGCTGCCGTCTTCTCCCCAGCCATGAGGAGACCTCCCTTTCTGTTGCGGACGCGTTCGCGTCACGGAGGAGAGGGAGGTCTCCGGCCGGCATTACGCGGGTTTCGTTCACCCGTCGGGGTGAACCAGGTCACACTCCATCAGAAGCGGTCAGCTGTCGAAGCCCAGCCCCAGCCGGTCCATCGTCCGCAGCCACAGGTTGCGCCGCCCGCCGTGCGCGTCCGCCCGTGCCAGCGACCACTTGGTGAGGGCGATGCCCGTCCAGGCGAAGGGCTCGGGCGGGAAGGGCAGCGGCTTCTTGCGGACCATCTCCAGTGCGGTGCGCTCGGTGCGCTCCCCGGCCAGCAGGTCGAGCATCACGTCGGCGCCGAAGCGGGTTGCGCCCACGCCGAGGCCGGTGTAGCCGGCCGCGTACGCCACCTTTCCCTGGTGTGCCGTGCCGAAGAAGGCCGAGAAGCGGGAGCAGGTGTCGATGGCGCCGCCCCACGCGTGGGTGAAGCGGACGCCCTCCAGTTGGGGGAAGCAGGTGAAGAAGTGGCCGGCGAGCTTGGCGTAGGTCTCCGGGCGGTCGTCGTACTCGGCGCGGACGCGGCCGCCGTAGGGGTAGATCGCGTCGTAGCCGCCCCAGAGGACGCGGTTGTCGGCGGACAGGCGGAAGTAGTGGAACTGATTCGCCGAGTCGCCGAGGCCCTGGCGGTTCTTCCAGCCGATCGACTCCAGTTGCCCGGGGGTGAGGGGTTCGGTCATCAGGGCGTAGTCGTAGACCGGGACCGTGTAAGGGCGGACCCGCTTGACCAGGTTCGGGAAGACGTTCGTGCCGAGCGCGACCTGCCGGGCGCGGACCTGGCCGTACGGGATGCGTACGGCCATGCCGGCGCCGTACGGCTTCAGCGTCAGCGCGGGTGTGTGCTCGTGGACGCGCACCCCGAGCCGCATGCACGCCCTTTTCAGGCCCCACGCCAGTTTCGCCGGGTGGAGCATGGCCACGCCCCGGCGGTCGTACAGCCCCGCCTCGAAGGTGGGCGAGGCGACCTGTTCGCGGACCGCGTCCGTGTCGAGGAACTCGATGCCGTCGGCGAGACCCTTGCGTTCGATCTCCTCGTACCAGTCGCGCAGTTCCCACGCCTGGTACGTCTCCGTCGCGACGTCGATCTCGCCCGTGCGCTCGAAGTCGCAGTCGATGCCGTGCCGGGCGATCGCCGCCTCGATCTCGTCGAGGTTGCGCGCGCCCAGCTCCTGCAGCGTGTGGATCTCGTCGGGCCAACGGGCGAGCCCGTTGGGCAGACCGTGGGTGAGGGAGGCGGCGCAGAAGCCGCCGTTGCGGCCGGAGGCGGCCCAGCCCACCTCGCGGCCTTCCAGCAGGACGACGTCCCGCTGCGGATCGCGCTCCTTGGCGTTGAGCGCGGTCCACAGTCCGCTGTATCCGCCGCCGACGACGAGCAGGTCGCAGGTCTCGACGCCGGTGAGCGCGGGCTCGGGGCGGGGCTTGCCGGGGTCTTCCAGCCAGTACGGGACCGGCTGGGCTTCGGAAAGGGACTTCGTCCAGTCGGTTTCTGTGCCACGGCTCATGGCGCTCGGGGCCATGATTTCAACTCCCTACGAAGGGTTCTCCGGAAGGCTCATGCCTTCTGCTTGTTGCGGCGGTTGCCGATGACCATCGAGACCAGCACGAGCAGGACGGCGACGAGGAACATGGCCGTACCGATGACGTTGATCTGCACGGGCGTTCCGCGCTGCGCCGAACCCCAGACGAACATGGGGAAGGTGACGGTCGAGCCGGCGTTGAAGTTGGTGATGATGAAGTCGTCGAAGGAGAGCGCGAAGGCGAGCAGCGCGCCCGCGGCGATTCCCGGTGCCGCGATGGGCAGCGTGACCCGGAGGAACGTCTGGAACGGTCCGGCGTACAGGTCCTGGGCCGCCTGCTCCAGCCTCGGGTCCATCGACATGACGCGCGCCTTGACGGCCGTCACGACGAAGCTGAGGCAGAACATGATGTGGGCGATCAGGATCGTCCAGAAGCCGAGCTGGGCGCCCATGTTGAGGAACAGGGTGAGCAGCGAGGCCGCCATGACGACCTCGGGCATCGCCATCGGCAGGAAGATCAGCGAGTTCACGGCCCCCCGCGCGCGGAAGCGGTAGCGGACGAGCGCGAAGGCGATCATGGCGCCCAGGACGGTGGCGCCGAGCGTCGCCCAGAGCGCGATCTGGAGGCTGATCGACAGCGAGCCGCACATCCCGGCGACGCCGCAGGGGTCCTTCCAGGCGTCGGTGGAGAACCGCTGCCACTCGTAGTTGAACCGTCCCTTCGGCTTGTTGAAGGAGAACACCGTGACGATGACGTTCGGCAGCAGGAGATAGGCGAGCGTCAGGAGTCCCGCGATGACGACGAGATTCCTCTTGAGCCAGTTGACGAAGGGCATTTAGACCAGATCCTCCGTCCCGGACCTGCGGATGTAGAAGGTGACCATGAAGAGGATCGCGGCCATGAGGATGAAGGAGAGGGCGGCCGCCGTCGGATAGTCCAGGATCCGCAGGAACTGCGTCTGGATGACGTTTCCGATCATGCGGGTGTCGGTCGAGCCGAGGAGCTCGGCGTTGACGTAGTCGCCGGCCGCGGGGATGAAGGTCAGCAGCGTGCCCGAGACCACGCCCGGCATCGACAGCGGGAAGGTGACCTTCCGGAACGTCGTGACCGGCTTGGCGTACAGGTCCCCGGCCGCCTCGTGCAGCCGCCCGTCGATGCGCTCCAGCGAGGTGTAGAGCGGCAGGATCATGAACGGCAGGAAGTTGTACGTCAGACCGCACACCACCGCGAGCGGGGTGGCGAGGAGACGGTCGCCGGAGGTCCAGCCGAGCCAGCTGGTGACGTCCAGGACGTGCAGGGCGTTGAGCGCGCCGACCACCGGCCCGCCGTCCGCGAGGATCGTCTTCCAGGCGAGCGTGCGGATCAGGAAGCTGGTGAAGAACGGCGCGATCACCAGGATCATGATCAGGTTCCGCCACCGTCCCGCCCGGAAGGCGATCAGGTACGCGAGCGGATAGCCCAGGATCAGGCACAGGACGGTCGCCGAGCCCGCGTAGAGGATCGAGCGGAGGAACTGCGGCCAGTACTCGCTCAGCGCGTCCCAGTAGGTCGCGAAGTGCCAGGTGACCTCGTAGCCCTCTTCGAGGGAGCCCGTCTGCACGGACGTGGAGGCCTGGTAGATCATCGGCAGCGCGAAGAAGACGACCAGCCAGAGCAGTCCGGGCAGGAGGAGCCAGTACGGCGTCCAGCGGCCGCGCCTGCGCGGTGGCTTCTTCTCGGGGGCCGTCGGCGAGAGAGGCGGTGGCGCCTCGGTGAGCGTGGACATCAGACCGTCGCCTCTTCCTCGAGACCGGCGTCGATGTCCTGGGCCGCGTCCAGTCCGAAGGTGTGGGCGGGGCTCCAGTGCAGGACGACGTCGGCACCGGGGACCAGGCGGGCGTCGCGGTCGACGTTCTGGACGTAGACCTCGAACTCGGGGCAGGCGGCGCTGTCGATGACGTACTGGGTGGAGACGCCGATGAAGGAGGTCGCGGCGATCCTGCCCGTGATGCGGTTGCGGCCCACCGGGATGTCGCCCGCGTCGTCGGCGTGGGTGAGGGAGATCTTCTCGGGGCGGACGCCGACCAGCACCTTGCCGCCGGTCCTGACCGGCGCGGCGCAGCGGGCCTCCGGCAGCAGCAGCTTGCCGTCGCCCGCCTCGAGGACGATGTCGTCGCCGTTCTTGGAGTCGACCTCGGCCTCGATGAGGTTGGAGGTGCCGAGGAAGTTGGCGACGAAGGTCGTCCTGGGGTTCTCGTACAGGTCGGCGGGCGAGCCGAGCTGCTCGACGCGGCCCGCGTTCATCACGGCGACCGTGTCGGCCATGGTCATGGCCTCCTCCTGGTCGTGCGTGACGTGGATGAAGGTGATGCCGACCTCGGTCTGGATGCGCTTGAGTTCCAGCTGCATCTGGCGGCGCAGCTTGAGGTCGAGGGCGCCGAGGGGCTCGTCGAGGAGGAGCACCTTGGGGTGGTTGATCAGGGCGCGGGCGACCGCGACGCGCTGCTGCTGGCCGCCGGAGAGCTGGTGCGGCTTCTTGCGGGCCTGTTCGCCCAGCTGGACCAGCTCCAGCATCTCCTCGACCTGCTTCTTCACGGACTTGATGCCGCGCCGGCGCAGCCCGAAGGCGACGTTCTCGAAGATGTCCAGGTGCGGGAAGAGGGCGTAGGACTGGAAGACCGTGTTCACCGGCCGCTTGTACGGCGGGAGGGCCGTGACGTCCTGGTCGCCGAGGTGGACGGTGCCGGAGGAAGGTTCCTCCAGGCCGGCGATCATGCGCAGGGTGGTGGTCTTGCCGCAGCCCGAGGCGCCGAGCAGGGCGAAGAAGGAGCCCTGCGGGACGGTCAGGTCGAGCGGGTGGACGGCGGTGAAGGAGCCGTAGGTCTTGCTGATGCCGGAGAGGCGGACGTCGCCGCTGCTGTCTGTCGTCTTCATCGTCGTCACGCCCCAGTGAGCTTCGCGAACTTCTCTTCGTAGGCCGTCTCTTCCTTCGTGCTCAGGGAGCGGAAGGCATGGGACTTCGCCTGCATGGCCTTGTCGGGGATGATCAGCGGGTTGTTCGCCGCATCCTCGTCGATCTTCGCAAGCTCCGCCTGTACGCCGTCGACAGGACAGACGTAGTTGATGTAGGCGGCGAGCTCGGCGGCCGGCTGCGGCTCGTAGTAGTAGTCGATGAGCCGCTCGGCGTTCGTCTTGTGCCGCGCCTTGTTGGGGATCAGCATGTTGTCGCTGGACGTCATGTAGCCGCTGTCGGGGATGACGAAGTCGACGTCGGGGCTGTCCGCCTTGAGCTGGACGACGTCACCGGCCCACGCGATGCAGGCGGCGAAGTCGCCGCTGGTGATGTCGGACGTGTAGTCGTTGCCGGTGAACCGGCGGATCTGGCCGCTGTCCACGGCCTTCTGGAGGCGGGCGATCGCCGCGTCGTAGTCGTCGTCGGTGAACTTCGCCGGGTCCTTGCCCATGTCGAGCAGCGTCATGCCGATGCTGTCGCGCATCTCGGTGAGGAAGCCGACGCGCCCCTTGAGCTTGGGGTTGTCGAGCAGGTCGGAGACCGACTTCACCTCGACGCCGTCGAGTGCCTTCTTGTTGTAGGCGATGACGGTCGAGATGCCCTGCCAGGGATACGAGTACGCCCGTCCCGGGTCCCAGTCGGGGCTGCGGAACTGGCTCGACAGGTTGGCGTAGGCGTGCGGCAGGTTGGACGGATCCAGTTTCTGGACCCACCCCAGGCGGATGAGGCGGGCCGCCAGCCAGTCGGTGAGGACGACGATGTCGCGGCCGGTGTCCTGGCCCGCGGCGAGCTGCGGCTTGATCTTGCCGAAGAACTCGTTGTTGTCGTTGATGTCCTCGGTGTACTTGACCTTGATACCGGTCCGTTGGGTGAACGCCTCCAGGGTCGGGTGGTGCTTCCCCGCGTCGTCGACGTCCATGTACTCGGTCCAGTTGGAGAAGCTGACGGTCTTCTCCTTCGCCGAGTGATCCTCGGCGGACGTGCCGCCCTCGGTCTTGCCGGCCGCGGGGATCCCGCAGGCGCTGAGCGCCCCGAGGCCGCCCAGTGTCAGGGCGCCGCCCGCCGAGGCGCGCAGCAGCGACCGGCGGGTCATGGCCGCCCTGCCGTTGCGGAGGCTGCGCCGCATGGCGGCCACCTGGGCCGGGGTCAGGGGGTCGGGCTCGTACTGCTCCATGCGCGTGGTGCCCTTTCGGGAGGTCTGGCCGTGGTCGGCGGCCGGTCGTCGCTTAACAGTCCCCGAAGATGGTGCGGTGCCAGGGCTTCCGGACAACCGCGGTGTTATCGAACATAACGTGCTTGAGCTGCGTGTACTCCTCGAACGAATACGCCGACATGTCCTTGCCGAACCCGGAGGCCTTGTAGCCGCCGTGGGGCATCTCGCTGATGATCGGGATGTGGTCGTTGATCCACACGCATCCGGCCCTGATCTCGCGCGTCGCCCGGTTCGCCCGGAAGACGTCCCGGCTCCAGGCGGAGGCGGCCAGGCCGTACGGCGTGTCGTTGGCCAGCCGGATGCCCTCGTCGTCGCTGTCGAAGGGCAGGACGACCAGGACCGGACCGAAGATCTCGGACTGGACGACCTCGCTGTCCTGCGCCGCGTCCGCGATCAGGGTGGGGAGATAGTACGCGCCGCTCTCCAGCTCCCCCCGGGGGGCCTCGCCGCCGGTCACCACGCGCGCGTAGGCACGCGCCCGGTCGACGAAGCCGGCGACCCGGTCGCGCTGGACGTGCGAGATCAGCGGGCCGAGGTCGGTGCCCGGGGCGAAGGGGTCCCCGAGCCGGACGGTCTCCATGAGGGCCGCGGTCCGCTCGACGAACGCCTCGTAGAGCGGCCGCTGCACGTAAGCGCGCGTGGCGGCCGTGCAGTCCTGGCCGGTGTTGATGAGGGCGCCGGCGACGGCGCCGTTGGCGGCGGCCTCCAGATCCGCGTCGTCGAAGACGACGAACGGGGCCTTGCCGCCGAGTTCCAGGTGCAGACGCTTGACCGTGCCGGTGGCGATCTCGGCGACCCGCCTGCCCACGGCGGTGGATCCCGTGAAGGACGTCATGGCCACGTCGGGATGGCCGACGAGGTGCTCACCGGCCTCCCTCCCGGTCCCGGTGACGATGTTGACGACCCCGTCCGGAATCCCGGCGTCCGTGGCGGCCTGCGCGAACAGCAGCGAGGTCAGCGGGGTGAGCTCGGCCGGCTTGAGCACGACCGTGTTGCCCGCGGCGATCGCCGGGAGGATCTTCCAGGCGGCCATCTGCAGCGGATAGTTCCACGGCGCGATCGAGCCGACGACACCGATGGGCTCACGACGGACGTACGACGTGTGGTCCCCGGAGTACTCCCCCGCCGACTGCCCCGCCAGATGCCGGGCGGCACCGGCGAAGAACGCGGTGTTGTCGATGGTGCCGGGAACGTCGAACTCCCGGGTGAGCTTCAGGGGCTTGCCGCACTGCAGGGACTCGGCACGGGCGAAGTCCTCGGCACGCTCGGCGAGCACGGCGGCGAAGCGGTGCAGGGCGTCGGAACGCTCGCCGGGAGTGGCGCCCGCCCACCCCGGAAAGGCGGCGCGGGCAGCGGCGACCGCCTCGTCGACATCGTCGGTGGAGGCCAGTTCGTACGTGTACACCTCCTCGCCGCGGGACGGATCGACCACGGCGTGGGTCCGCCCGGACGTGCCCTTCCCGAGGCGTCCCGCGATGTACTGAGCGCCGTCCGCGAAGCGTTCCCGTGCGGGAAACCGGCCGGATCGTTCCGGGGTGGCGGTGCCCGGATTCTGCATGTCGCTCTCCTCCGCCTTCACCCCGCCGTCAACGGGGCCGGGTGGCGTAGCTCCAGCTTGATTTGAGTGCCGATCCTGACAGAGCTGTGGCACCTCAACAAGGGATTCCGTTGTTGCCTTTTGGTTACGCGACGGAATCTGTCGACCAGGTGTCGAGTCGACCCGTAAAACGGGGGACGCACTGTCAGTGGCGCGTGCCACAGTGGCGTGCATGGAGAAGATCGATTCCTGGGACGCCCTGGTCAGGGAGGTCCGGGCGGGGGCGCGCATCAAGTACCTGCACTTCTGGGGACACCGGCCGCGCCCGGACGGCCGGGTCGGCGCCGGCTGTCTGAGCCAGTGGTGGCCGTCCCCCTTCACGGTGGACGGCGTCACCTACGCGACGGCCGAGCACTGGATGATGGCCGGCAAGGCGCGGCTCTTCGGCGACCGGGAGGCCGAGACGAGGGCGCTGGCCGCCGGGCACCCCTCGCAGGCGAAGAAGGCCGGACGCCTGGTGCGCGGCTTCGACGAGGCGACCTGGGAGCGGGAGCGGTTCCAGATCGTGGTCGAGGGCAGCGTGCACAAGTTCTCCGCCCACCCCGACCTGCTGCGGTTCCTGCTGAACACGGGCGAGCGGGTCCTGGTGGAGGCGAGCCCCGTGGACCGGGTGTGGGGCATCGGACTCGCGGCGGACGACGAGGCGGCGTCGGATCCGCAGCGGTGGAGAGGACCGAACCTGCTGGGCTTCGCGCTGATGGAGGCCCGGGAGCGGTTGCGGAGCGGGTGAGACCCGGCTCAGGGAGCCACGATCACCAGCACCACCAGCCCCGTCGCGAGGAGGACACCCGCCACACCGCAGATGATGCCGGCCACCGCCTGACCGGGGTTCGAGGCCTCGCCGCGCTTGGCCTTCGCGCGCCCGATGCAACCGAAGATGACGGCGAGGACGCCCATGACGATGGCCGCCGGCCACATGCAGAACCCGGCGGCCGCCAGGATCCCGAGCACCATCGCGGTGATGCCCATCCCGTTCTCCATGGGCCGCGCGCCGGACCAGCCGTAGTACCCCGGCGCACCGCCGCCGTACCCGACCGGTCCCGCGTATCCCGCCGGATAGCCGTACGGCACCTGCCCCGGCCCGTCCGGCGCGATCGGCGGCGGCGGAACGGCCCCGTTCTGCGCCATGGTGGCGGGATGCGGCGGCGGGAAGGACGCCAGAGCCCCACTCACGCCCGGGCCGGCCCACCCCTGCGGGCCACCGTCCCCCGCGACCGAATCCACTCCCGGCAACGAGGTGACCGTCTGCTGCTCGTGGACGGGCAGCGCAGCCCGCTCCCGCTCACCGCCCGCCTCCCCCTTGCCCAACGAGACCTTGGTTTCCGCGTCCCGAGGCTCACCGCCCGCGTACTGCGGCCCCTCGACCCCCTCCGGTACCGACCCGGGCGCAGCCCAGGGATTGCGTTCAGCCTCTCCGGCCGCGTTCTCCGGCACTTCCGGCGTCAGCGCATCGTCGGACATGAGCGGGCCCCCCTCTGTCGTGCGTCCCGCAATGCTAAAGCCCGAAGTCGACCACGATCGGGCACCCCCAGCGCTCCCCACCCACCCTCCACCCGAACCAAGCCACGACGCTGCCGCACGCCCGAACGCCCCATACCCGCCCGCAGCGGGGAGCGGATCGTGACGCCGACGCGCAGCCCCGAACACTTCCGCAGCCGCCAGCGGCGGGGTGTGGGCCATAACGCCGGCGCCAAGCCCCGAACGCGCCCGCACCCACCCTCCGGAACGAGCGGATCGTGGCGCCGGCGCCCAGCCCGAACACTCCCGCAGCCGCCAGCGGCGGGGTGTGGGCCATGACGCCGGCGCCAAGCCCCGAACGCGCCCGCACCCGCCCGCGAAGGGGAGCGGATCGCGGCGCCGGCGCGCAGCCGAAACGCTCCCGCAGTCGCCCGCGGCGGGGAGTGGGTCGTGGCGGTGCGGCGCAGCCCGTCGCGTAGCGCTGCACGGCCAAGGGCCACCAATTCCGGCAAGCG
>NZ_JBIUBX010000057.1:0-14662 GCF_044548445.1 Streptomyces sp. NPDC052016 | reverse complement strand
TTCCGACCAGGGCTCGCTCCTCGTCGGTGAGTCGGTCGAAGCAGGCCTGTTCCGTGGCCATGATGGTTACCTCATCGAGGGCGGGCCTTTTGATGTGCCGGGCTTGGAGGAACCAGCCCTCCTTCTTGTAGGAAGCCATGAAGTAGGTGCCGTAGTCCCCGAGCGGTGCGTCCGTCGAAGGCTGGGTCTCCTTCCAGCCCCGCGTCGCTAGGCCAGACAGCACAACGTCCAGCTGCCGTCGGCTGTCGGCCGGATCGGCGGCGTCCGGGGAGCGGTATCGCTGCTCGGTGGGCGACCAGAGGACCACACAGGGGGTCAGCCGAGTGACGAGAGCTGCCGCCTTTCGTTCATTTTCCGTGTCAGGGTGGATGAGACGCGCATGGAACACGCCGAACCCCGCCTCCACCTTGCTCCCCGTCAGTCCGGCGGCTGCAACGGCCGCTCGCAGATCTTTGAGCACGGCCTTCTGACTGAAGGGCACCATCGCCGAGGAAGGAGGAGAGGGAGAGGCAGCGGCAGGAGAGGAGGTCGGGGCGGAGGCCTCGACGCCTCCGCCGCATCCGGTGATGAGGATCGCTCCCACCGCGAGGCCGACTGCCCGTCCGGTGCTTTTCGTGCTGGTTTGCATGTGCTCTTTCCTTGATGCGCCGACCACCGGGACCTTTCGATCATCCAGGTCGGTCGAATCCCGACGCCGGATCTTCGCACGACGGCTTATCCGCCGCAGAACTGGCCCCGAGGGCTGTCGTGTGGATCATGCTGCAGGATCCGGCAATCGGTATCTCCGTCCCCCGCGACCTGATCCAAACGAGAGTCATCTTTTGTCCCGAGTGAGTGCTGCAGAACTGTCTGCCTGGGAGGGCTGGCCTGTGTGGTGGGACCGTCTCACCACCCCGTCCGGACGCACCACCTTCTCTACGCTCGTTTCGCCCCTCAACCCGCCGCGGACGCAACGCGCCGCCTGATCTGCAGCATGAAGAGCCGATTTCCTTATAGATGACGGCTTCGTCGACCAGCTCCAGGTGCCGACTGCAGACGGGCTGACGCAGCAGGTGCGCTGGCCCGGCGTGAGTTCGTTACTTGCTGGACCTTACGCAATGGAATCCGTCTGTACGGGTTCTGGCTGCATCGGAAGCTCACCGCTTCGCACGCGACTACGGCACTCACCACCTGACTGCCTACGCGCAGCGTCTGCTGGCTTAACGAACACTTCGCCCCGCTGGATATCCAGCGGGGCGAAGTAACGGGGCCCAGTTGGCCAACGCCGAGAGACTCGATTGCTGCCAGGTCACCGGTGGGCGGATCCGCGTGTCGCGTTCAGTCCCAGGCGAACTGCCAGGTCCGGTTCTGACTCTGACGCTTGGCGTAAGTGACGGGGTCGCTCGCGTCAGGGCAGTATGCATACTGCTCGATGGCGGCCTCGGCCACCGCCAGGGGTTCTTGCGGCGGTCGGGCGACATCGAGCATCAGTACCCGTTCCGAGACGAACAGTAGCTCGGCTCGGAATCGATCGTGCCAGGTGTGCAAGAAGGCCACGTGGTCGGAGTCGAGCATGGGTCGGCCCTCCGGACCATGCTCCCAGTTCGGCGCGTACGGGTATCCGGGCAAGAGCTGCGGCACGGACCAACCGTCCCGGGTCTCCACCAGGCACAGCCAGTCCGGCAGAAATTCACGGATGCGGACGGGCTCTGGCTCGGGCAAGATCTTTTGGGCGAGCCGCTGCGGGTCGAATTCGGCCCGCCACTCCTCGGCCTCGTCCGGTTCTCCGGCGTAGGCGAGGGCGTCCGCGAGGGCCGCCGCCGTGACCTCGGCGACGACCTCACGGGGTGCTGTCACGGCCCGGTCGTCGAAGACGTCCGGTTCGGCCAGTTCTCCTGCCACGAGCATCGAGGGGGGCAGCGGGGTGAGCAGGGGGTGAAAGCCCGTGCTCTCCCGAACGGCCAGCAGGCTCCGCCAGACCGTTGTGGCCCTGTCCTTGCCGATCCGGCGACCAAGAACGCGGGCGCCGGAACGCGAACAAGCTTCTTCCACATGCAGATTGAGGAAACCGGCTCTACGCAGAGTTTCGGTCAGGTGCTCTCTGTCCATGTTCGGATGCTTCACCTCTGTCTTTCACAGGTCGGCTAGCGGAGGTTCTCGGTGAAGTCGAATCCGTCACCGATCATGCGGATGGTAGTCAGGTTGAGCGGCGTCTTCGAGGTGAACGCCGTTCTCTTGGCGCTGGCGATTGCTGACCGCGCAAGCCGCTCGTTGCCGTCTGGCAAGTGGACGATTACCGCATCCGCACCCTGCTCGTCGGCCTTCCTGATGTGCTTCGCTACTGCGCCTGGTTGGGAACTATCGGGCGTCTTGAATTCGGTCCGGATCCCATCCACCCAGGCGTCAAACGAGCCATTCGCTCCTGGCGCCCAGCGCTCCTTACTTCGCCCCTCGCCTCTGGCGACCACGTCGTGGCCCTCTTCAGCGAGCTTGAGTGCAATCTCGAACTCCGCCGCATCGAACTTCGTGTCTATCTTTTTGTTCTTGAGGTTTTGTTCCTTCGTTGGCCAGGTCCAGGACTCGTCGATCCGACTGAGGACCTTCTTAATGTATTCATCGAAACCGTCTGTCAGCTTGAATCCGAAGAAGTCGATGCCGTTCTCCTGGGTGTATTGGTTCCAGGTACACGCCGCCTTCTCAGGGCCCCTGCAGGACAGCCTGTTGATGTCACGCATTTGGTCGAGGGCCTCGCCGATCTCGAACTTCTCCAGGACCCAGATCTCGAAGAAGCGCCGCTGCCGTTGCTTGTGCGCGAGCTTCTCGTTCAGCCGCTCCTGCTGCTGCGCATAGTCTTGGTCGGCGTAGGTGAGGGTCTTCTCGTAGGGTGCGCCAGAGAAGTCTGGGCTGCCGACGCTCCCTCCCATTCCGGGGGCGTACCGGCACAGCGAGTCGAAACACTCTGGTCGGCGGCCGCTAGGGTCGGCCAGGTTGACCGGATTGTTGTTGGAATAGCTGTACCCGTGCGTCTGCTGCGGGTCGGCCAAGTCCATCACCGGGTCGACGGAGATGAAGCGGCCGATGGCTGGGTCGTATTCCCGGGCACCGAGGTGGGTCAGGCCGGTGTCGGTGTCCTTGGTGCCGCCGACGAAGCCCTTGTCTCCGGCCCAGGTGGTGGGCTGGGTTCCGCGTACTTCGCCGAATATGCCGGTCTTGCGGCGGACGACCGTCTGGGTGGCGTCGGCGGAGATCTGGGTGGAACCGGTGCCGTGGTGGTCGCTGAAGACGAAGGTCAGCTTGCCGCCGGTGCGCATGGCAACGGTCTTGCCGGCCACGCTGTAGTAGCGGGTGCCGGTGATGGCTCCCGCTTTGTCGAGCTTGAGTTCGTTGCCGCCGGGGAGGTAGAGGGTGGTGCCGGTGGAGTCCTTGCGGAGCAGTCGGCTGCCCTCGGCGTCGTAGAGGTAGGTGCTGGTGTTGGTGCCCTGGACAACCGAGCTGAGGTGGCCTTCGTCGTCCCACTGCAGGGTCTGCTGAGGGGCGGCGCCGATCGTGCGGGTCTTGGTGTTGCCGGCCGCGTCGTAGGTGAAGTCCTCTTCGTGGGAGTCGGTTCCGGTCTGGGTGACCTTGGGGAGGCTGTGCTTGCCGGCGGCCGGGGCTTGGTAGGTGCGGACGGTGTCCGCGGCCGGTCCGGAGTCCGTCTTGTGCTTGATTTCCGTCTGCCGGTTGCCGACCGCGTCGTAGGTGTAGGTCGTCCAGTACCCGTCCGACCCACCGACGACGGACTCGGACGGTGTGGACGCGCACGCCTCACCGGTGTTGGTCCATGCCTCTGTGATGCGGCGCAGGGCGTCCAGCTGAAAGCACTGGGTGTCGGTGGTGCGGGCCTGGTCTTGGCCGTAGGCCGAGGCGATGGAAGTGATGTTGCCGAACGTGTCGTAGGAGTACTTCACGTCCTCGATGCGCTGGGGGGCGGTTTCCCGGTCGAGGTAGGAGCGGGTCAGTGCCCCGGTGTGCTCGTCATACTCGGACGAGTTCCACACGTGCTGGGCGAAGGCACCGTACTCCTGGCGGATGTTGCGGCCGTAGTGGTCGTAGGTGTTCGCCGAAATGATCGTGTCCAGGCCTGCGCCGACCGTGTTGAGCAGTCCTGACCTGGCGGTGTAGGTGTTGGCGACCTTCTCCTGAGGCAGCCCGCCTGCGGCGGGGTGCTGCACCCACATCACCTGGCCGGTGTTGAGGTTGTAGGAGTTGGTCCATTTGTAGGTGCCGGCCAGCGTGCCTTCGGCGGCCGGGATGGTCACCTGCTGAAGTACCGGCTGGTAGAGGCTGTTGTACGAGGTCGTCGCGTTCTCGTAGGCCTGGCCGTTCACCCAGCGGATGGCCTTGGCCGGCTGTCCCTTGCCGTTGGTTGAAGTGTCATAAGTCCACTCGGCGAGGAGGGTGGCACCCTGCTTCAGGGCGATCCTGCGGCCCAGCTCGTCGTAATCGGTGTGGAGGGTGATCTGGCGGGCATCGGTGATGTCCGTGACCCGGTCACCCTGGTCGTAGAGGTACTTCGAAGTGCCCTTGTCCGGGTCATCGAGCTGGGTCAGCCGGCCGCGGACATCGTAGGTGTACTTCCAGACCGAACCCGCGGGGTCCGTGGTGGACTCGACCCGGCCTCGCTTGTCGTAGGTGTAGTGGGTGGTCTGCCCGGCCGACTGGTCCGTGCTGGTGTACTGCTTGTGCGCGACGGTGCGGCCGAGGGCGTCCACCGTGGTCATGGTGGACGTGCCGCCTCGCGGCGGGATTACTGTGGTTGTGTCGCCGGCGTAGGTGGTGGTGGTGCGCTTACTCTCATCACCGAACCGCTTGGAGATGACTGCGATTATTCGG
This sequence comes from Streptomyces sp. NPDC052016, assembly GCF_044548445.1. Lineage (NCBI taxonomy): Bacteria > Bacillati > Actinomycetota > Actinomycetes > Kitasatosporales > Streptomycetaceae > Streptomyces > Streptomyces sp. NPDC052016. The sequence continues at coordinate 9,811 of NZ_JBIUBX010000057.1, read as the reverse complement.
CCGGCGCCGTCATACTCGGTGTCTGTGGACGCCGGATAGTTCAGCTCTTGGCCGTGAACCAGCACCGGCTCCGCGGCACCGGTCGCGAAGAACCGGCCGGAGGAGCGCCAGGGCAAGCCGCGGGTGTCGTAGTAGGTCTCCGTCATCAGTCGGCCCGCGCCGTCGGGGGACGGTTCCTGGGTCTGCCGGCTGCGCAGCAAGCCGTCGGAGATGGCGTAGGCCGAGCGGTAGGTGGAGTCGTGGCCCAGGGTCTTCGTGGTGGTGACGACCGGGCCGTCGTTGCGCACCAGGTAATCGAAGGCGTAGTTGGGCGTTTCTGGGTAGGTGGTGGCGGAACGGGTAGGCAGCCACACCTTGGTCACTCGGCCCAGGGCGTCATACGTGGTGGTGGTGATCTTGCCGTTGGCGTCGGTGACCTGGGTGGGCTGGCTCCGTAGCGGCTCCATGACCGTGGTCTCGACATGCCCCTTGGGGTTGGTGACCGCTACTGTGGTCGCCACCTCACCGATGGCGGGGGTGTAGGCGGTCCGTGTCACCTTGCCCCAGGCGTCGGCCGCGGCGAGCTGCCGGCCGTGGGCGTCGTAGCAGAGCTGCTGGCTGTCGGCCCCGCAGTCGCTGGGGATGCTGGTCTGGACGTCATAGCCGTCGCCGCTGCCATTGATCCGGTCGGTTTTGGTGATCAGGCCGGTGCCGGGCAGGGTACCGAGAGGGCCGCCGTCGTAGTACGTGCGGACGTCGTTGATGACGTCATCGGGGCGGGAGATCGGGCTGCCGCAGGGCACGGCGACAGTTTCGACCCGGCTGACCCGGTCCACGATGCCGTTGGAGGGGTTGCGAGCGTAGCTCGTGGTGGCGCACTGCTCGTCTCCAGGTTTAGCCGTGTCGCCGGTGTGCGACTCGGTGGCGACCATGCCGTAAGAGTCGAAAGTACGGCTCACCTCGGTGGTACGGGTTCCGCCGGTGACGGTGGTGCGGGTCGATTCCTTCTGGGTGCCCGTCCGATATGCGACCAGGTCCGGAAGTCCGGGACGGGTACGCGTCGCGATTGCAGATGAACGCCAGGGAATGTACGAGGTGGCGCTGACCAGCTTGTTCGTGTCGTCGCCGTTATACGTGGCGGTCTCGCGCGGCATGCCGGCGAACTCTTCACGGTCGGTGACGGCGACGCCTGCACTGTCCTTGACGTCCCGGCCGTCGATGCCGCGGAAGTAGCGGGTCTCGGACAGGGTCCGGGGGTCGCTGCCGGCGCCGGTGCGAGTCTGGACCCGTTCGTAGCCGCGGGCCACGGAGTGGACTCGATCCTCGGCCTTGGTGAACTCATCGGTGCTCTTCGCCCAGGCTGCGCCGCCCAGGTAGGAGTACGAGGTGACGGTGTCTGGGGACTCAGCCAGGTTGTCGCCCTCGACCACCTGCGTGACCACGTAGGAGTTGAACCAGTCGAGTCGGGCGGTCTCGCCCTCGAAAGCCCACTTCACGGGGTAGCAGCGAGTGGCGTTGGTGCCGTCGGGCAGGGGCAGGTTCTCCGGTGTGCAGTCCTGCGGGGAGTAGTAGATCCCGATGGTGCCGCCGGTTTCGGTGGTGATCTGCGACATGCGCAGTCTGATGAAGGGGGCGAGATCGTCACCGGTCTTGTCTACCCGGTTGGCCTTCTGCTCGCCGGCAAAGGTGACGGCGGGCAGGGTGATGCTTCCGCTGGCCTTGCCGGTGTGCTGGATGGACTTCAGCCACATCGGGGTGGAGATGCCGTCGCCGGAGGGTGGGAAGCTCTGGTCCAGGGTCCAGGTGTCCACCTCCTTGTGTACCCCGCTGGTGAGGACCTTGGTGGTGATGGAGGTCAGTCGCTTGCGGGTCCAGAAGCTGGGCGAGTAGTTATCCTTGCACTCCGTGGACCCATCCTTGCAGAACAGGTCGAAGGGCACGTCCGGCCAGTTGGCGGCGTTGGCCTCGTCGAAGGTGGCGCAATTGGACAGGCACCGTTCGGCGACACCGAACTCGACCTGACCCATGGGCTTGCCGGTGTAGACGGCGTTGGAACGCAGACCGTAATCGATCCGGTCCAGCCAACCGCCCCGGACGTACTGCGTGACCGTGGCCTTGCCATCTAGGGAGACGTTGCGGCCGTAGTTGTTGGTCTCGGTCTTCCAGTGGTAAGCCATCGCGCTGCCACGCGGGTCAACCACGTAATCCAGTTGCCAACGCCAGGCCTGCTGGCACCAGCCGTCGGCGAAGGAGGCGTTGTAGCAGGGCTCGCTGGACTGGTTCCCGAAGACCGGCACGGTCCAGGTCGAGTTGGTCACTGGGTCATCGGCTGCTGTGCCGTTGTCCTTCCACCCTGGGAGCCGGTTCAGGCCGAAGAAGTACTGGGTGCCGTCGGTGCCGGTGACTTTCCAGTGCTCGCCGGCCCCGTCCACACCCGCGGTGCCCTGGTCGCCGTTGACGGCGCCCGTCAGTTTTTCGACCTTCTCGCCCGAGTCGGAGGCCGGATGCCAGCCCTTGTCGGCCTCATAGACAAGCTCGGTGGACTTGCCGCCGAGATTCAGCGTCGCGTTGTCATTGAACCAGCACAGGTCGCCGACCTTGGTGGTGTTGGTGCCACCGGTCTTGTCGTCCTCGCAGCCCTTGTACTTGCGCTCGATGAAACCTGGCTCCCAGGTCCAGCCGTCACCCATCCAGGAAGGTTGGGTGTTGGAGGCAGCAGTCAGGCCATCGACCGCCTGCGAGCTGTAGCCCAGGGTGATGGATGGCTGAGGGCCGCCAGGCACCTGGGGCACCTGAATGGGGTAGGACCAGCTGAAGGAACCGGTGGAACCACCAGCGCTCCAGGTGCCCGAAGGCTGCAGGGACGTGGCCTTGTAGTCGCCGGTGGGGCCGCTGGCCTCGGCGGTCGCAGCGAGGACCATGGCCGTCGAGCCCACGGCCGTCCGAGAGGCGAGCTTGCCGCTCTGGACGTCGTTGCTGGCCTCCAACGGCTTCTGGACACGGCACTCTGCGCGTTCTGGGGTGTCCAGCGCACAGTCTGGCAGTTGTACCAGGCGAAGTCGCGCAGCCCAGTCGCCGCCGTAGGCGCTGCGGAATGCGCTGTAGTCGACCTCGACCTTTGCCGGGACAGCCTGCTTCACACCGTCGGTGCGTCCAACCGTCAGCAGCACGCCCTCGATGCCTGCTCGGCGGGCGTCCTCCCGGGACGCGACAGAGACCTTGACCCTGGCCGGGGCCGCATCCTTTGCCGCGCCTTTGGCTGAAGCAGTCTTCTTCGGCGCTGTCCCACCGGCTTCGACCGATACAGGCAACGCGCCTGCCCTGCCTCCAGGGGCAAGTGACACCTCTGCTGACCCGGCGGCAGGCCAACTAGCCTTCAGTGCCTTCCTTTTCACTGAGCTAGAGGCTGCGGCGTCGGGCCGCTTCTTGCCTCCGACAGCGACTTCCTCGACCGGTACAGCCTTCGGTTGCCTCAGCTTCGGAAGGTCCAAGCCACCATCTGACGCGTCTGCAACTCCTGGCAGGACGCCGGCGAGTACCGCGGCGGCCCATACCACCGGAAGTCCCCGCTTACCGAAACGTCTCACACCCACCCCTCGACGAGCTTCGTTAGCAATATTCGCCGCAGGCTAGCAGGCGCATACGAGCCCTCTTGGCCTTCTTTAGCGCTGCAAGGAGTGGGACAACAAAGCAAACATGATCTTGCAGTGATAAAGCAGACCTAACGACCAAGATCACGACAAAGTTCCAGGTGAGGGCTGTGCAGGGCTGGCCGCCGCCAGCTAGAGTCCCGGCGACCGTTGAGTTTTGAGAGGGGCTTCGTGCACCAGATAAGACCCTGCTCCGGAATGCCGAATCGGGTTTGGCTTTCGCGGGCGGTTTCCATTGCCTTGATTTGCGGAATCACAACATCAGGGCTTGCGATGCCCTCGGAATCGGCCGCCACGGTTTCCGCCACCACATCGTCCGACCCCGTAGCTGAAGGGTCGAAGAGCGAAGAAGATTATGCGCTCGAGCAGGCGGCGGCCAGCGGTCAGCCGTACGAACTGGTCTCCGCCCGGAGCGAGTCAACGGACACCTGGGCGCAACCCGACGGAAGCTGGTCCGTCAAGCGTTATGGCACACCTGTGCGACTGTTTCGCGGCGGGGCGTGGGTTCCCACCGACCCCAACCTGGTCTTCGCCGCCGACGGCAACGTCGTCCCAAAGGCCACCACTGTGAACGTGACCTTCTCCGGCGGCGGCACCGGACCACTCCTGACGGGTGTCAAGGATGGCCGGACCCTTTCACTGACATGGCCCAAGCCGCTGCCCACACCCACGCTCGAAGAGAACGTGGCCACCTACGCTGAGGTGCTGCCCGGCGTGGACCTCCAGCTCAAGGCCGAAGTTGAGGGATTCTCGCAGCTACTCGTAATCAGGACCGCCGAGGCGGCCGCCAACCCCGAACTAGCACTGCTGAAGTACAAGTTGGATACCGTCGGACTGAATGTATCCACCGACGCGGACACCGGCAGCATCAGCGCCGTAAACCCGGCCGGGCAGACAGTCTTCACCAGCCCCTCGCCGCTGATGTGGGACTCTTCCTCCATCTCCTCCGGCACCGCGCCGACTGTCCGGTCGGCCTTTACAGCCACGGCAGGCGAGACCGACAGCGGGGTGCCCGCCGACGCATTCGACCCCCCACCGGGCGCGCAGGACGCGCAGATGCCCACGACGATCACCGGCGACACACTGGAGATCAAGCCGGACCAAACGCTGCTGAACGGCGAGAACACCACCTTTCCGGTCTTCATCGACCCCTCGTGGGCCTGGGGAGAGAAGCAGAACTGGACCCGGGTCTACAAGCAATACCCCAACACCTCCTTCTGGAACACCAAGGACCCCATCCGAGTCGGATACGAGGCCGAGTCGGGCGGATCAAACCGCGTCTCCCGGTCCTTCATCCAGCTCGACACCAGCGACACCAAGTTCACGCAGGTGAAGAACTCGGTCTTCCGGATCCGCAACACCTGGTCCTGGTCCTGCCAGAGCCGTCCCGTGGAACTGTGGCACACCACCGGCATCACGAAGAAGACCACCTGGAACAACCAGCCCAGCAAGAAGACGACGCTGCCGCTGGACACGGTCGATGACTCGAAGGGTTGGAGCAAAGACTGCGCCGCCGGCAACCTCGAGTTTGACACCACCGCCAAGATCCAGGAGGCAGCCTCCAAGGGCTGGTCGAGCATCACCTTCGGCCTCTACGCCGTGGACGAGACAGACACGTTCGCCTGGAAGAAGTTCGACGCCAAGACTGCAGTCCTGGAGACGACCTACAACAACCCACCGAAGACCCCGACCAGTCTGGGCACAAACCCCCGCACGGACTGCAAGACAGGCGGCCTGATCGGCAACACCCGCGTAAGCCTGTACGCGAAGTTCGACGACAAGGACGCCGGCAACCTCACCGCCGAGTTCCAGGTCTTCAAGGCGGGCACCACCACACCGTCGGCCACGCAGTCCCTGCCCGCCAGCAAGGGAAAAATCACGACCTGGGCGGTGCCGGACGCGGACCTGCCAACCGGCGACTGGACATGGAAGGTGCGGGCGAAGGACCAGGACGACGCCTACTCGCCCTGGTCAGCCACCTGTAAGTTCACCATCGACCGCACGCGACCGAGCAAGCCACCGCTGATTACCTCGGCCGACGGCAAATTCCCGCCCGGTGACAACGGTTGGCCCACAGTAACCGGCAAGGCCCGCGAGCCCGGCACGTTCACCTTTGCACCCAACAGCGTGACCGACGTCGTCAACTACGTATGGTGGACCGACCACGACCCGAACCCCAGTGATGTCGATCCCGGCATCGCCGTCAGCGTTCGCCCGCCGGGCTACGGCCCGCATTTCGTCTACGCCTACAGCGTCGACAGAGCAGGAAACCGCTCCGACACCCAGACCTACGTGTACTACGCCGGCCGCTCCGAGGAGCGAGACGGCCCGACCGACCTCAACGGCGACGCCAACAGCGACATCTGGAGCATCGACTCCAACGGCACCCTGCTGACCTACGCCGGGCAGGGAAACGGCAACTTTGCCGCAGCGACCAACGGCGGCAAGTCCTTCCTCAACGCCAGCGTCGACTCGCGCGGCGACTGGGGGCAGGACGGCTCCAACGACCTTGTCGCGCTGCAGTACGACGACATCGAGAAGCGAAAGCGCCTGTGGGCCTACCCGAACAACGGCAGCGGCGTCATCATTGACGACTACACCGAACTGACCGTCTCCTGCCCGCTCCCGAACGAAGAGCTCGGCTGCATCGGCGACGAAAGCTGGACCGGCGACGACCACTGGCACAACGCAGAGCAAATCATCACCGCAGGCGACCTCAATGGTGACACCGCACCGGATCTTCTGGTCAAACAGGGTAAATTCCTCTGGGCCTACTACGGTAACCGCGCCGGTTACGACCTCGACATCGCAGGCACTCAGGCGCCCGTCCTTGTCGGCGAGGGCGACTGGGACAAGTTCACCTTGATTGCACCCGGTGACGTCAACGGAGACAAGATCGCGGACCTGTGGCTTCGCGAGGATGCCACCGGCGACATCTGGCGCTCTTACGGCACCAAGGGCGCCAACGGCTATCTCGACCCTACGACCTGGGGAAACACGGCCGCCCGCGTCAAGATCGGCTCCGGCTACCAGGCCGCCGCTTTTCCGGCAATCGGGTCGGTAGGCGACGTGACTGGCGACAACCTCGCTGACCTCTGGGCCCGCAAAGCTGACAACACCATGATCGGCTGGACGGGCAAAGTGCCCGGCACCGACAACAACTCCTTCGGTACGTCCTTCATCATCGATGGCATCACCGGCGGATCCCGCATCCCGGCAGGCACCACCCTCACCGCCAGCCAGTCACTGGTATCTCGCTCGGTCAAGCTCACGATGCAGGAGGACGGCAACCTCACCATTACCTCCAACCCCACCGGTAAGGTGCTGTGGTCGTCCAAGACGGCCGGTAACGCAGGTGCCAAAGCCGTCATGCGCAGCGATGGCAACCTGGTGGTCTACAAAGCCGACGGCAACTACGCCTGGCAGTCGAAGACCAGTGCCCCCGGAGGATTCGCCCTCCTGCAGGACCGCGGAAATCTCGTCGTCTACAACGTCAAGGGACAGTCCCAGTGGACTAGCAACAGCGACGTGCGGGGCGATGTCAACGGTGACGGCTACGGTGACGTGATCACCTGGCGAGAGTATGCCGACAGCAGCGACAAGATCCACACGCTCGCGGGCAACTCCGACGGATCCTTCAAGGCCCCGCACAACAGTTTCACCTTCAGCGGCTGGGACGAGAACCACGTGAAAAAGGTGTCGGGCGACTTCAACGGCGACGGACTCACGGACGTAGCCGCCATGTACTACTACCCGGACAAGTCCACGAAAATGTGGACACTGCTTGCGAAGTCCGACGGCACCTTCCGCTCACCCATCCCGTCGTGGGGAGCCAACCCAGGCAAGTGGGGCTTCCCCAATGCCACCCTGCAGGCCGGCGACTTCAACGGCGACGGCCGCGACGACATCGCCGCCTGGTACAACTCCCCCGACGGCACCGACACCCTCTACACCTTCACCGCCAACGTGCAGGGTGGCTTCAACGCTCCCTTCCCCAACTGGAGCGGCACCTGGAACCGCAGCATCATCAAGCTCACCACCGGCGACTTCAACGGCGACGGCCGCGACGACCTGGCCGCGCTCGCCGACGCGCCCGACAACGGCGTGAGGTTCTGGCAGTGGCACGGTCAGTCCAACGGCAGCTTCAAAGAACCCGTACAGGCGTTCTTCCACGCCACCTGGGGAGACTGGAACCGCACCGGCTTTTACGCCGGTGACTTCAACGGTGACGGGCTCGATGACGTCGCCACTTGGTACGACTACCCCGACAGCAGCGACAAGATCCACACCTACGTCAGCCTCTCCACCAGCGACGGCACGTTTCTTGCACCGAAGGAAGCGTTCAGCACGGATCCGGGCAAGCTGAATTACCAGAAAATGAAGATCACCACGGGTGACTACAACGGCGACGGACGCGATGACCTGGGCGCCATGCACGACATGGGCGACGGCACAGTGAAGATGCTCACCTACCTCGGCCAGTCCGACAGCACCATGTCCGGCCTTGCGAGCTGGGTCGGGACCTGGGACTACACCAACACATCCTTCATCACCCACAACACGCCCTGACCTACCCGTAGGGCCACTCTTCCTGGTCTGGCAAGGCCCCGGTCTGCCAGACCAGGACGACCAGTCTCAGGCCACCGGCCACGGCCTTCGTTTGATCAGCCGGGTCAGGCGGCCCGGTCCTCGGCTCGTTGACGTTCAGGATTGTCGTGCCAGGCGTAGACCCAAAGGGCAACCATCGGCCCAACCAGAACGTCGCAGCTGGCCGCAAACCGAAGAACCAAAGGACACTGCAGGCTCGTCGACATCTGGCTTGTACCGTCGGGATCGGTCCACAGCGACCGGTCCCGACGCATGTTTTGCGACCATACAAGGCGCCTGCAAGCGGCCCGACGGTTGGTTCGTCATCCTGCGCGATTCGCATGCCGTCGTCCTCACGCCGGGGAAGGTGTGCACCGATGGACGCCGACAAGCGGGGGCGCCAGACGTGGGGCCACGTCGAGCTGGCAGCCGCAAATGTGCCGGGCTGCTGCACCGGTGCCAAGCGCCCCTGCGCATGGGTTCGGTTCGTACCACCACAGGGCACGGCCGTCAGTATCTGGGAAGCCAGTTCCGGCCCCTAGGGACTGTCTTCAGTTGTGATCAATAGGCTTTAGGAGGCTGCTGATCCAGATGGTCGCTGCGCGGAGATGGAGTCCGGCGAGGTAGCTCTCGGGCTTCTTGTCGTAGCGGGTCGCGATGCCCCGCCAGTCCTTCATCCTGTTGATGGCCCGCTCGACCGTGTTGCGATCTCGGTAGAGATCGGCGTTGTGGGTGACGGGCCTGCCGCCCCGGCTGCCTTTCTTCCTGCGGTTGGCGGCTTGATCCTTCTTCTCGGGGATGACCGCCTGGATGCGGCGTCTGCGCAGGTGGGCGCGGTTGGCGCGGGAAGAGTAGGCCTTGTCGCCGGCCACGGCAGCCGGCCGGGTGCGGGGTCGGCCGACGGGCAGGCGGACCCGTAGCTTGTTCAAGACGGGGATGAACTGGGGGCTGTCGGCGGCCTGCCCGGCGGTCAGAAGGAGCGCCATCGGCCGGCAGCGCCGGTCGGCGGCCAGGTGGACCTTGCTGGTCAGCCCGCCGCGGGACCGGCCGAGCAGGGCGGCCTTCAGCCGGGCCCGCCGTCTCAGGCGGATGCGTCGGCGCTCGGCACGGACCGGATCGCCGTCCTGCCCGCCTTGTTCCCCGGACGCTCCCCCTTTTGCGAGGCCGCCTCCTCCAGTGCCGCCAGGGTCTGTTCGCTGACCCTCATGCCGGCCGCATCATGATGAGCCCGCGTGGTGGTGGAGTCCACGCTGACCAGGGACATGTCGATCTCGTCCCTGCGGGCGGCCTCGGCGATCGCCTCTTCCAGCAGGGCCTCGAAGACGCCCGCGTCGCGCCATCGCATGAAGCGGTTGTAGACGGTCTGCCAGGCGCCGAACCGCTCGGGCATCTCCCGCCACTGGCTGCCGGTACGGAACCGCCAGATCACCCCCTCGAACTGCTCGCGCAGCCGCTCGGGGTACGGGCCGAACCGGCCGACCGGCAGGAACGGCTCGATGAACTCCCACTCGCTGTCGGTGAGTTGCGCACGTGTCACACCACAGTCCTATCGGACCTGCACCCGACCCCGGGCTTGATCACAACTAAAGACAGTC
>NZ_JBIUBX010000056.1:0-17692 GCF_044548445.1 Streptomyces sp. NPDC052016 | reverse complement strand
TCAACGCCCACAAATCCGGCACCATCAAGGGCCTCACCGCCGACGTCGGCGCCTCCCTCACCTCCGGCGCCCCCATCTGCGAGATCAAGGACTGACATCCCGCCATGGCGTCGAGGCGCCCGGCGGACCGGAGCACTCGGTCCGCCGGGCGCCTCGTTTTCCCCGCCCCGTGACGGGGGGCGGGGTGGCCCCGTGCGTGTTCGGCGCGGCGCGCGTCCAGCCCGTACGGCGCCGCGACACGACCGGTCCCGCGACGACGAAGCGGATGGTCCCCAGGCGAAGGAGGGCCGGGTGACGGGCGGCAGCCCGGTTCGGCGATGGCGCGGGTCCGCAGCCGGAGCCGTGGGAAGAAGGCACGCCGTCACCCGCCCCGTGCGGCCCGCGTACGCACACTCACCGGCGCGTTCGGCTCCCGGGGCGCAGGAGGTCACTCGGGTCGCTGACGGTCCCGGAGGGGGCGTCGCGGCGGGCTCAGCGCCGGCGGAGGTCCGCCACCCGGGCCCGCTCCCCGCCCGGGGACTGTTCGCCCAGGACCGTCGCGGCGCGCAGGCCCGTCGAGGCGCCCGGGACCTGGCCGCGGCGCGGGGACGGGAGGGGGACGTCCCGGCGCTGCTGCTGGCGACGCGCCGGGACCGCGTCACCCCCCGGGTTTCCCTGCGCCCCGGCCACGGCGATCTGCACCCCCTGGTCCGCCAGGGCCTGCAACTCGGTCTGGGCGCGGTCGTCGTGGGCGGGCGGCTCGTCGGTGACCAGGCGGGTGATCACGTCGGTCGGGACCGTCTGGAACATCGTGTCGGTGCCGAGCTTGGTGTGGTCGGCGAGGACGACGACCTCGGAGGCGGCCTGGACGAGGGCCCGGTCGACCGAGGCCGACAGCATGTTGGACGTGGAGAGTCCGCGCTCGGCGGTGAGGCCGCTACCGGAGAGGAAGGCTCGGGAGACCCTGAGTCCCTGGAGGGACTGTTCGGCACCGCTGCCGACGAGGGCGTAGTTGGAGCCTCTGAGCGTGCCGCCGGTCATCACGACCTCGACCCGGTTGGCGTGGGCCAGGGCCTGGGCGACCAGCAGGGAGTTGGTCACGACGGTGAGTCCGGGCACCCGGGCGAGCCGGCGGGCCAGCTCCTGGGTGGTGGTCCCCGCCCCGACCACGATGGCCTCGCCCTCTTCGACGAAGTTGGCGGCGAGGTCGGCGATGGCGGTCTTCTCGGCGGTCGCGAGATGTGACTTCTGCGGAAAGCCGGACTCCCGCGTGAAACCGCCCGGCAGTACCGCACCGCCGTGCCGGCGGTCGAGGAGTCCTTCTGCCTCCAGTGCGCGCACGTCCCGCCGTACGGTCACTTCGGAGGTCTGGACGACGCGGGCGAGCTCACGGAGCGACACGGCCCCGTTCGCTCGCACCATTTCGAGGATCAATTGGCGACGTTCTGCAGCGAACACGAAACTGACAGTAACGCGGACGACCGTCTGCTTTCAGCTCTTTGCGCCGAATAATAGAAGTTGTTCGCACAGCAGGGCGGGAAGTGGTATAGGGGCCTAGTTCCGGCGCCTATGCCACCCGCACGGGCCGCGACTCCCCGTGACCAGCGAGGAGTCGATTCCGGCCGCCGGTGAGGTCCTAGCCCTCCCCGCCCGTCTTCCTCGTGTGCAACTGCCGTGCCACCTCGGCGATCGACCCCGAAAGGGACGGGTACACGGTGAACGCGTTCGCGATCTGTTCGACCGTCAGATTGTTGTCGACGGCGATCGAGATGGGATGGATGAGTTCCGAGGCGCGGGGCGCGACGACGACACCGCCGACGACGATCCCCGTGCCCGGCCGGCAGAAGATCTTGACGAAGCCGTCGCGGATGCCCTGCATCTTGGCGCGCGGGTTGCGCAGCAGGGGCAGCTTGACGACCCGCGCGTCGATCTTGCCCGCGTCCACGTCCGCCTGCGTGTAGCCGACGGTGGCGATCTCCGGGTCGGTGAAGACGTTCGAGGAAACGGTCTTGAGGTTGAGCGGGGCCACCGCGTCGCCCAGGAAGTGGTACATGGCGATACGGCCCTGCATGGCGGCGACGGAGGCGAGGGCGAAGACGCCGGTCACGTCACCGGCGGCGTACACGCCCGGAGCCGTGGTCCTGGACACCCGGTCGGTCCAGATGTGCCCGGACTCGCGGACCCTGACGCCGGCCTCCTCCAGCCCGAGGCCCTCGGTGTTGGGGATGGCGCCGACGGCCATCAGGCAGTGCGAGCCGGTGATGACGCGCCCGTCGGCGAGGGTCACCTCGACCCGGTCCCCCACCCGCTTGGCGGACTGGGCGCGGGAGCGGGCCATGACGTTCATGCCGCGGCGCCGGAAGACGTCCTCGAGGACGGCGGCGGCGTCCGGGTCCTCGCCCGGCAGCACGCGGTCCCGGGAGGAGACGAGGGTGACCTTGGAGCCGAGGGCCTGGTAGGCGCCGGCGAACTCGGCGCCCGTCACACCCGAGCCGACCACGATGAGCTCCTCGGGCAGCTCCCGCAGGTCGTAGACCTGGGTCCAGTTGAGGATGCGCTCACCGTCGGGCTGGGCGTCGGGCAGCTCACGGGGGTGACCGCCGGTGGCCAGGAGCACGGCGTCCGCGACGAGCGTCTCCTCGCTGCCGTCGGCCGCCCGGACCACGACCTTCCGCGAACCGTCGAGGGCCTGCATGCCCTCCAGCCGGCCACGGCCGCGCAGGACACGGGCGCCCGCGCGCGTGACGGAGGCGGTGATGTCGTGCGACTGCGCGAGCGCCAGCCGCTTCACACGCCGGTTGACCTTGTCGAGGTCCACCCCGACCACGCGGGCGGACTGCTCCAGCGGAGGGGTGTCGTCGGCGACGATGATCCCCAGCTCCTCGTAGGAGGAGTCGAAGGTGGTCATCACCTCGGCCGTAGCGATAAGGGTCTTCGACGGCACGCAGTCGGTCAGCACCGACGCCCCGCCCAGACCGTCGCAGTCGACGACGGTCACCTCCGCGCCGAGCTGCGCGGCCACCAGCGCCGCTTCGTAGCCGCCGGGTCCACCACCGATGATCACGATCCGAGTCACGTACTCCATTGTCCCGCACGCTTCAACGTCTTACGTCCCCGGGGGCCGCGGCGGCGGTACCGCTGTTGCTCCAGGGGCCCCCGCGGCGGAAGTGGCGTCCGTTCACGCTGCCGTACTCTCATCGCATGTCGCTCTACGCCGCGTACGCCGGCAACCTCGACGCGCGGCTGATGACCCGCCGCGCACCGCACTCGCCGCTACGCGCGACCGGCTGGCTGAACGGCTGGCGGCTGACCTTCGGCGGCGAGCAGCTGGGCTGGGAGGGCGCGCTGGCGACGATCGTGGAGGACCCCGGCGCGCAGGTCTTCGTCGCCCTGTACGACCTGGCCCCCATGGACGAGGAGTCACTGGACCGGTGGGAGGGCGTGGGCCTCGGCATCTACCGCCGGCTCCGGGTCCGCGTGCACACCCTGGACGGCGTGGAGCAGGGCTGGGTGTACGTGCTGAACGGGTACGAGGGGGGACTGCCGTCGGCACGCTACCTCGGGGAGATCGCCGACGCCGCCGAGTCCGCGGGGGCGCCACACGATTACGTGATGGAGCTGCGGAAGCGGCCGTGCTGAGGCGCCGGACTCCTAAACTGGGGGAATCGACGCATTAACGGGAGATCGTATGGCCCCCACCACGTATGACGTCTATTACACGGTGCAGGCCGCCGAGGCTCGCGACCGGCTCGACGACCGGCAGCGCGCCGCCTTCGACAAGGGCATCGCTCTCCTGGCCCGCGATCCCTTCCTCTCGGTGTCGCGCCCCATAAGCTCCACCGGCGACGACCGCACGATCCGGCTCACCCAGAACGTCCTCGTGGAGTACACGGTCAGCCGCGGCCGGCTGCTGATCTTCATCGTCGAGGTCTTCAACGACAAGGACGTCCTCATCACGGACGAGTAGGACGTCCCCGTCACGGACGAGGGTCCCGGGGCCCGGCGACCGCCTGAACCCGGCGCCCGGCGACCCCCTCGTTGGAAACGACAAGACAACGATCGCCATCCCGTTGGCTCTGTCATCTACGCGCGTAGGCGAAGACCGGCTACTCTCATCCGCGTGAACGCATCTCTTCTCCCGGACGACATCCAGGGCGACCCCTACGCCGCCGCCGACGCCGCCGCCACGCGCCTGCGCGAACTCACGGGCGCCGAGACCCACGACGTCGCCCTCGTGATGGGCTCCGGCTGGGCGCCGGCCGTGGACGCCCTGGGCGCGCCCGACGCCGAGTTCCTGGTCACCGAGCTGCCCGGCTTCCCGCCGCCGGCGGTCGAGGGACACGGCGGCAAGATCCGCTCGTACAGGATCGGCGAGAAGCGCGCCCTGGTCTTCCTTGGCCGTACGCACTACTACGAGGGCCGCGGGGTGGCCGCCGTCGCGCACGGCGTCCGTACGGCGGTGGCGGCCGGCAGCAAGACGATCGTGCTCACCAACGGCTGCGGCGGTCTGCGCGAGGGCATGCGCCCCGGCCAGCCCGTCCTGATCAGCGACCACATCAACCTCACGGCGACCTCCCCGATCGTCGGCGCGAACTTCGTCGACCTGACGGACCTGTACTCGCCGCGGCTGCGGGCGCTGTGCAAGGAGATCGACGCCACCCTGGAGGAGGGCGTCTACGCCCAGTTCCCCGGGCCGCACTACGAGACGCCGGCCGAGATCCGCATGGCCCGGGTCATCGGGGCGGACCTCGTGGGCATGTCCACCGTTCTGGAGGCCATCGCGGCCCGCGAGGCCGGCGCGGAGGTGCTCGGCATCTCCCTGGTCACGAACCTCGCCGCCGGCATGACGGGCGAGCCGCTGAACCACGAGGAGGTTCTGCAGGCCGGCCGCGACTCGGCGACGCGGATGGGCTCCCTGCTGGCGCAGGTGCTGGACCGGCTGTAAAGGGCTCCCCCCCCCGTTCGCCCCGCCACGGGCTGTGCCCCCGGCCCCCGCCCGTGCCCGACCCACCACCCGGACCAGCCCGGTCGAAGGGTGCGCGACGACCAGCCCGCCCGCGAGTGCCGCACGGCGCGGCGGCCCGGCCCGCGGCGGAAGGCGAGCCACCCTCCGCCGGGCCGGGGCCTCCCGGCCCGTCCGGGGATGCCCCCGCGGGGGAACCGACAGGACAGGGCCCGTAATGGGCCGAAGCGGGGTTCCGGGCGGTCGCCCCGGGGACGGGAAGCGGCGTCGGGGGCGAGGACATCACGCACACTCACGCGCACACCCACGAGAGGTTGACCGTGCACGACGATCTCGACGATCTCATCGCCCGCGCCCGGACCTGGCTGGCCGAGGACCCCGACCCGGACACCCGTGAGGAACTCGCGAAGCTCCTCGACGCCGGCGACCACACCGAACTCGCCGCCCGCTTCAGCGGCACCCTCCAGTTCGGCACCGCGGGCCTGCGCGGCGAACTCGGCGCCGGCCCGATGCGCATGAACCGTGCCGTCGTCATCCGCGCCGCCGCCGGCCTCGCCGCGTACCTCACCGCCAAGGGCCAGGGTGACGGCCTCGTCGTCATCGGCTACGACGCCCGCCACAAGTCCGCCGACTTCGCCCGCGACACGGCGGCCGTCATGACCGGCGCCGGCCTCAGGGCCGCCGTCCTGCCCCGCCCCCTCCCCACCCCCGTCCTCGCCTACGCCATAAGGCATCTGGGCGCGGTCGCCGGCGTGGAGGTCACCGCCAGCCACAACCCGCCCCGCGACAACGGCTACAAGGTCTACCTGGGCGACGGCTCGCAGATCGTGCCGCCCGCCGACGCGGAGATCGCCGCCGAGATCGCCGCCGTCCGGTCCCTGCACGACGTCCCCCGCCCGGAGTCCGGCTGGCAGACCCTGGACGACTCCGTCCTCGAGGCCTACCTGGCCCGCACGGACGCCGTCCTCGCCCCCGGCTCCCCGCGCACCGCCCGCACCGTCTACACGGCGATGCACGGCGTCGGCAAGGACGTCCTCCTCGCCGCCTTCGCCCGCGCCGGCTTCCCGGAGCCCGCCCTCGTCGCCGAGCAGGCCGAACCCGACCCGGACTTCCCGACCGTGGCCTTCCCCAACCCGGAGGAGCCCGGCGCGATGGACCTCGCCTTCGCGAAGGCCCGCGAGACCGATCCCGACCTGGTCATCGCCAACGACCCGGACGCCGACCGCTGCGCCGTGGCCGTGAAGGACGGCGGCGCGTGGCGCATGCTGCGCGGCGACGAGGTCGGCGCGCTCCTCGCCGCCCACCTCGTGCGCCGTGGCGCGCGGGGCACCTTCGCCGAGTCGATCGTCTCCTCCTCCCTCCTCGGCCGCATCGCCGAGAAGGCCGGGCTGCCGTACGAGGAGACCCTCACCGGCTTCAAGTGGATCGCCCGCGTCGACGGCCTGCGGTACGGCTACGAGGAGGCCCTCGGCTACTGCGTCGACCCCGAGGGCGTCCGCGACAAGGACGGCATCACCGCGGCCCTGCTCATCACGGAACTCGCCTCGCAGCTCAAGTCGGAGGGCCGCACGCTCCTCGACCTCCTCGACGACCTCGCCGTCGAGCACGGTCTGCACGCCACCGACCAGCTCTCGGTCCGCGTCGAGGACCTGTCGGTCATCGCGCACGCGATGCGGCGACTGCGCGAGCAGCCCCCGGCGACGCTCGGCGGCCTCGCCGTCACCCGCGCCGAGGACCTCACCCGGGGCACGGACACGCTCCCGCCCACCGACGGCCTGCGCTACACCCTGGACGGCGCCCGCGTCATCGTCCGCCCCAGCGGCACGGAGCCGAAGCTGAAGTGCTACCTGGAGGTCGTGGTCCCCGTGGCGAGCCACGCCGGCCTCCCGGCGGCGCACGCCAAGGCGGCGGAGGTCCTGACGGCGGTCAAGCGGGACTTCTCGGCGGCCGCAGGCATCTGACCGGAGGGCGGGGCGCAGCGCGACCACGGCCCGGCAGGGGCCTGCGCCCCGCCCGCGGCCGCTCGGCGCGGCCACGCACCGGGCGCCCTTCCCGGCGACAACCGCCACAGCCCCGCTCCCGGCACACGAAGGCCCGGGTGCGCGGAACGACTCGCTACGTCGCTCCGCGCACCCGGGCCTTCGTCGCGCCCATGGCCGGCTGGCGCGCCGGCACCGCCGACGCCGTATCCGTCACCGGCAGCCCGTCGACACCGAGGCCTTCGTCGTACCTGTGGCCGGCAAGCGCGCCGGACCCGGGACCTTCGCCGTAACGTAACTGCGGCTGGCGAGCGCGCCGGCCCTGGCCGTACCTGTGGCCTGCGAGCGCGCCACCACCACGGCCCTCGCCGTACCTGCGACGAGCAACCGCGCCACCACCACAGCCCTCGCCCTACCCATGACTGGCGAGCGCGCCACCACCACAGCCCTCGCCGTACCTGAGACGAGCAACCGCGCCACCACCACAGCCCTCGCCCTACCCATGACTGGCGAGCGCGCCACCACCACAGCCCTCGCCGTACCTGAGACGAGCAACCGCGCGGGACCCAGGGCCTTCGCCGTACCCGCGATCCCGAAAAGGCTCGACGACCGTCACCTCTGCTCCGACTCCGGAGCGCCGGTCACGCGCGCCCGGGCGCAAGCCGGGCGCCTGGCGTTGGGCCCGTCCGTCTCCGTCTGCCGTCAGGAAGCGGACCTGAGGTGCCGCAGCGGGGGACCCTGCCGAACTACGGCCCCTGGGCCCGGGCTTCGCGGCTCGGGCCCGTGCCCCGGCACCCGGCCCGCCCCCGGCCCCGGGCCGGCACCCTCACCCCAAGGCCAGCAGAATCCCCAGCACCACAGCCCCCGCCACCGCCGGTCCCACGATCTCCCAGGCCCAGCGCACGGTGACCTCGCCCTGCGCGCTCTCCTCCTTCTCCCGCGCCTCCCACAGCAGGCGCAGTTCGTGCATGATCTTGTCGCTCTCGGCCCGCACCGGGCCCTCGGGCACGCTCGCGCCGGTGCGCCCGCCCGCGGAGGACCCGCCCGCGAAGCCGCCGAAGCCGCCGAGCCCGCCGGTCCCGCGGCCGGCCCGGCCGCCCCGGCCCTGCTGTTCGGCCGCGCGGTCCGCCGCCGCCCGGGCCTCCTGGCGGGCCGCCTTCTTCCGGGCCCGCAGCGAGACGGGGATCGACCACAGCTGGTACTTCTTCCCCGAGGCGGCGACGACCTCGTTGGAGTACCCGGACCGCAGCGAGGCGACCTGGCCCCAGGGCAGCACGATCACGCGGAAGGGATTGCGCACCCGCAGCCTGTCCTCGCCCGCGAACACGGCCGGCCGCAGCGTGAAGGCGGTGATCAGCGGCACCACAAGGATCAGCGAGGCGAGCGCCAGCCACGGCGTGCGCCCCTCCCCGACGAGGATCGCGTCGACACCGAGCCAGCCGACGAGCGCGAGCAGCAGCACTCCACCGGCCATGCCCGCGGGCGACCGGTAGATGCGGTCCTTGGACTCGGGGGCCGGGGGCTGCGGTGCTGGCGACTGGTCTTCCGGGCTCGTCATGGCCCCGATTCTGCACCACGCCCGCGACGACGCGCCGACCCGCCCGCCGAAGGAGCCGTTCCCCGGGGTGTACAGCCGCTACGCGCGTAGATATGCTCGTCTGGTGACCATGCCCACCAATGCACCCGCCCCCACCGCTGAACGCGTGGGAGGTACTCCCAGCGCAGGCGCCCTCACGGACGTCACCGCGTCCGACAGCGCGCTGCGCCGCTTCCTCCACGGGCTGCCCGGCGTCGACGCGGTCGGCCTGGAAGCGCGCGCCGCCTCCCTCGGCACCCGTTCCATCAAGACGACCGCGAAGGCGTACGCCATCGACCTCGCCATCTCGATGGTCGACCTGACGACGCTGGAAGGCGCGGACACCCCGGGCAAGGTCCGGGCGCTCGGCGCGAAGGCGGTCCACCCCGACCCGACCGACCGTACGGCGCCCTCGACCGCCGCGGTCTGCGTCTACCCGGACATGGTGGCCACCGCCAAGGCGGCGGTCGCGGGCTCCGGCGTGAAGGTCGCCTCCGTCGCCACCGCCTTCCCGGCCGGCCGCGCCGCCCTCGACGTGAAGCTCGCCGACGTCCGCGAGGCCGTCGCCGCGGGCGCCGACGAGATCGACATGGTCATCGACCGGGGCGCCTTCCTCGCGGGCCGCTACCTCAAGGTGTACGACGAGATCGTCGCCGTGCGGGAGGCCTGTGGCACGTCCGCCCGGCTCAAGGTCATCTTCGAGACGGGTGAGCTGTCGACGTACGACAACATCCGCCGCGCCAGCTGGCTCGGCATGCTCGCCGGCGCGGACTTCATCAAGACGTCCACCGGCAAGGTCGCCGTCAACGCCACTCCCGCGAACACCCTGCTCATGCTGGAGGCCGTACGCGACTTCCGCGCGCAGACCGGGGTGCAGGTCGGTGTGAAGCCGGCCGGCGGCATCCGCACCTCCAAGGACGCCGTCAAGTTCCTCGTCCTGGTCAACGAGACCGTGGGCGAGGACTGGCTGGACAGCCACTGGTTCCGCTTCGGCGCCTCCTCGCTCCTGAACGATCTGCTGATGCAGCGTCAGAAGCTGGCCACCGGCCGCTACTCCGGCCCCGACTACGTGACGGTGGACTGATCACCATGACCATGGAAAAGCGGTCATCCGCATTCGAGTACGCCCCGGCTCCCGAGTCCCGCTCGGTCGTCGACATCGCTCCGTCCTACGGCCTGTTCATCGACGGCGAGTTCGCCGAGGCGGCCGGCGGCAAGGTCTTCAAGACCGTGAGCCCCGCCACCGAGGAGGTCCTCTCCGAGATCGCCCAGGCCGGCTCCGAGGACGTCGACCGCGCGGTCGCGGCCGCCCGCAAGGCCTTCGAGAAGTGGTCCGCGCTGCCCGGCTCGGAGCGCGCGAAGTACCTCTTCCGCATCGCCCGCATCATCCAGGAGCGCAGCCGCGAACTGGCCGTGCTGGAAACCCTGGACAACGGCAAGCCCATCAAGGAGACCCGCGACGCCGACCTCCCCCTGGTCGCCGCGCACTTCTTCTACTACGCGGGCTGGGCCGACAAGCTGGACCACGCCGGTTTCGGCGCGAACCCGAAGCCGCTGGGCGTCGCCGGCCAGGTCATCCCCTGGAACTTCCCGCTGCTGATGCTCGCGTGGAAGATCGCGCCCGCCCTCGCCACCGGCAACACGGTGGTCCTCAAGCCCGCCGAGACCACCCCCCTCTCGGCGCTGTTCTTCGCGGACATCTGCCGCCAGGCGGGCCTGCCGAAGGGCGTCGTGAACATCCTGCCCGGCTACGGCGACGCGGGCGCCGCGCTCGTCGCCCACCCGGACGTGAACAAGGTCGCCTTCACCGGCTCCACCGCCGTCGGCAAGGAGATCGCCCGCACGGTCGCCGGTACGCGCAAGAAGCTGACGCTCGAACTGGGCGGCAAGGGCGCCAACATCGTCTTCGACGACGCACCCGTGGACCAGGCCGTCGAGGGCATCGTCAACGGCATCTTCTTCAACCAGGGCCAGGTCTGCTGCGCGGGCTCGCGTCTGCTGGTCCAGGAGTCGATCCACGACGAGCTGCTGGAGTCGCTGAAGCGGCGCCTGTCCACCCTCCGCCTGGGCGACCCGCTGGACAAGAACACGGACATCGGCGCGATCAACTCGGCCGAGCAGCTCGCCCGTATCACCGCGCTCGCCGAGCAGGGCGAGGCGGAGGGCGCCGAGCGCTGGTCCCCCGCCTGCGAACTTCCCTCCTCCGGCTACTGGTTCGCCCCGACGCTGTTCACGAACGTCACCCAGGCGCACACCGTCGCCCGCGACGAGATCTTCGGCCCGGTCCTGTCGGTCCTCACCTTCCGCACCCCGGACGAGGCCGTCGCCAAGGCCAACAACACGCCGTACGGCCTGTCGGCGGGCATCTGGACGGAGAAGGGCTCCCGCATCCTCGCGGTGGCGAACAAGCTCCGGGCCGGTGTCGTCTGGTCCAACACGTTCAACAAGTTCGACCCGACCTCGCCGTTCGGCGGCTACAAGGAGTCGGGCTTCGGCCGCGAGGGCGGCCGCCACGGCCTGGAGGCGTACCTCGATGTCTGACCGTCTCAGTGTGTTCAAGACCTACAAGCTGTACGTCGGCGGGAAGTTCCCGCGTTCCGAGAGCGGCCGGGTGTACGAGGTGACCGACGCAAAGGGCAAGTGGCTGGCCAACGCACCGCAGTCCTCCCGCAAGGACGCCCGTGACGCGGTCGTGGCCGCCCGCAAGGCGTTCGGCGGCTGGTCGGGCGCGACGGCGTACAACCGGGGCCAGGTCCTCTACCGCGTCGCCGAGATGCTGGAGGGCCGCAAGGGCCAGTTCGTGCACGAGGTCGCCGACGCCGAGGGCCTGTCGAAGTCGAAGGCCGCCGAGCAGGTCGAGGCGACGATCGACCGCTGGGTCTGGTACGCGGGCTGGACCGACAAGATCGCCCAGGTGGTGGGCGGCGGGAACCCGGTCGCCGGTCCGTTCTTCAACCTGTCCTCCCCCGAACCGACGGGCGTCGTGACCGTCCTGGCCCCGCAGGAGTCGTCGTTCCTGGGCCTGGTCTCGGTGGTCGCCCCGGTGATCGCCACGGGCAACACGGCGGTCGTGGTGGCCTCCGAGAGGTCCCCGCTGCCGGCCCTCTCCCTGGGCGAGGTCCTGGCCACCTCCGACGTCCCGGGCGGCGTGGTCAACGTCCTGTCCGGCCGTACGGCGGAGATCGCGGCGCCGCTCGCCGCCCACCAGGACGTCAACGCGATCGACCTCGCGGGCGCCGACGAGGCCCTGGCGAAGGAGCTGGAGATCGCCGCTGCGGACAACCTCAAGCGCGTCCTTCGTCCACAGCCTGTGGACGACTGGTTCGCGACGCCGGGCATCGACCGCATGACGGCGTTCCTGGAGACGAAGACGGTCTGGCACCCGACGGGGTCGCTGGGCGCCTCGGGCTCGTCGTACTGACGGCGGCCCTCCGCGAACGAGCAGGCCGCGCCCCTCTCCGTCCGGAGGGGCGCGGCCTGCTCCGCGTGCGCTCTGCTCAGCGGCCCAGCGACTCCGCCGCCTGCCCCACGCCGGGGATGCTCCCGACCGACTCCGCCTGCGCCACCGGCCCGGTCAGCATCTGCGAGGTGACCGGCTGGAAGTCGGCGACCTGGGTGCCGACGCCGTTGTCGAGCGGGTCGACGCCGGTGCCCGCGAGCGGGTTGGGCTTGAGGCCCGCCACGGGGCCGGTGACGTAGCCGACCGTGCCCGTCAGCGCCTGCGTCCCGGCCTGCGGGTCGATCTCGCCGAGCGAGGTCGGACGCGTGCGCATCACGTCCACGACCGGCTCGCCGCCGGCGGCCGCCGCCGTCCCCGCGCCCGCGCCCAGCGCCACCCCCGCCGTGGCGAGGGCGACCAGGGCACGTCGGCCGGTCGGGGTCTGGAGGGAGTGGTGTCGGGCCATCGGGCGCCCACTTTCTGCCGCGTCGGGTAATCGGTTCGACACGAAGGGTAGTTGAGGTGTGACGCGCGCATCAAAGCCGACCCGCGGGGTCGTTCACGCCCCGGGCGATGCCTCACACTGGTGTCCCGTGAGTTCCCAACCGCCCATACCCACGCGAGTCGTGCTGCTCTGCGGCCCTTCCGGCTCCGGCAAGTCCCTCCTCGCCGCCCGCGCCGGTCTCCCGGTGCTGCGGCTCGACGACTTCTACAAGGAGGGCGACGATCCGACGCTGCCGCTGGTGGCGGGGAGCTCCGACATCGACTGGGACCACCCCGGCTCGTGGGACGCGGACACGGCGGTCGCCGCGATCACGGAGCTGTGCCGCACGGGCCGGACGAGCGTCCCCGTCTACGACCTCGCCCTCAGCGCCCGCACCGGCGAGGAGACGATCGAGATCGGTCGGACCCCGCTGTTCATAGCGGAGGGCATCTTCGCCGCCGAGATCGTCGGCCGCTGCCGGGAACTGGGCGTGCTGGCGGACGCGCTCTGCCTGAGCCGCGGCCCGGTGACGACGTTCCGGCGCCGTTTCCTGCGGGACCTGAGGGAAGGCCGCAAGTCCGTCCCCTTCCTGCTGCGCCGCGGTTGGCGCCTGATGCGCGCCGAACGCTCCATCGTGGCCCGCCAGACCGCGCTCGGCGCGTACGCCTGTGACCGCGACGAGGCGATGGACCGCCTGGCGTCCGCGGCGGCGGGCCACTGCCCCACGACGGCGCGCACGGCGGCCTGAAGGGTTTCCGCCGGGCAAGCAGAAGCGGGACCGGACGGACCCCCCGGCCCTCCGGTCCCGCTCCCTTGGTGCTCCCCCGTCTCCCCCGGTGGTGCTTCCCCCGTGCTGGTGTGCGGTACCGCTCCCCCGACGTCCCCCGCTGGGTCCCCCCGGTACCGCTCCCCCGTGTTCCCCCGTGCACCGGCTTCCCTGAACGGAGCCGGATCCCCCGTGCGCCTCAGGCGACGAGCTCGCCGAAGGCGTCCTCCTCGTCACGGCCGAAGCTGAGGACCTCGTCCTCGCGCAGCCGGCGGAGCGACCGCCAGATGCTGGACTTCACCGTGCCGACACTGATGTCGAGGATCTCCGCGATCTCCGGGTCGGTGCGGCCCTCGTAGTAGCGCAGGACCAGCATCGTGCGCTGGAGTTCGGGCAGCCGGGCCAGCGCCTGCCACAGGACCGCGCGCAGCTCGGTGCCGCGCATCGCGTCCGTGTCGCCGGGCGTCTCCGGCAGTTCCTCGGTCGGGTACTCGTTCAGCTTGCGGCGGCGCCACGCGCTGATGTGCAGGTTGGTCATCGTGCGCCGCAGGTATCCCCCGACGGCCGCTTTGTCGCTGATCCGGTCCCAGGCCCGGTAGGTCGAGAACAGCGCGCTCTGCAGCAGGTCCTCGGCCTCGAAGCGGTCACCGGTGAGGTGGTAGGCGGTGGCGTACAGGGAGGCGCGGCGCTCCTGGACGTAGGCGGTGAACTCCGCCTCCGACAGCGAACGGCGCTCCCCCGAGTCCTCCCTGTACGCGGCTCCCCCGTGCGCCTCTTCCGCCGTGGTCGCGTCGACCACCGCCATGTAGGGCTGGCGGCCCTGCTGCGCCGAGCCGGTGTGCTGACGCCCGGCGCCGCGGGCGCACCCCCGCCCTCCCCCACGCTCGAACACGCTCGCGCGGGAGGGACTCCCCTCGGCACCGGACTTCTCGGAACCCCGGTGCACGTCGTGCAGGCGCGTGACCACTGCGCTGGTGCCCAGGCTGTGCAGCGTGTTCATCGTGCGCCCCCCGTCGTGGACTTCGGTGTTTCGGTCTGTTTCCGCCGGCTCGGCGGGTGACCGCCTTGCCTGTGCCGAAAAGCTTGCCCACGCCACTTCATCGCCGTGTCCGTCGACTGTCACAGACCTGTCACAGGGGCCTGTCACGGCGACACCACATCCAGTTCACGGGCCCGGCTGGTACGGCCCGTGACGTGGGGTCCGGCGGCGCTCCCGGGACGCCTCCGGCGCCTCGCACGCCGCGCGCGCCGCTCGTTCCGCGGCCCTCCGCGCCCCACCCCGGCCCACGGGTCGAACGACAGCGCCTCCATGGGCCAGAATGAGCCCGTGCCTTCCCTGTTGCTGATCGAGGACGACGACGCCATCCGTACGGCCCTGGAGCTCTCTCTGACCCGCCAGGGACACCGCGTGGCGACCGCTGCGAGCGGTGAGGACGGTCTGAAGCTGCTGCGCGAACAGCGCCCGGATCTGATCGTTCTGGACGTGATGCTGCCCGGCATCGACGGTTTCGAGGTGTGCCGGCGGATCCGGCGCACCGACCAGCTGCCGATCATCCTGCTCACCGCGCGCAGCGACGACATCGACGTGGTCGTCGGGCTGGAGTCCGGCGCGGACGACTACGTCGTCAAACCGGTGCAGGGGCGGGTGCTGGACGCCCGGATCCGCGCCGTACTGCGCCGCGGGGAGCGCGAGTCGAACGACTCGGCGACCTTCGGCAGCCTCGTCATCGACCGCGCGGCCATGACGGTGACGAAGAACGGCGAGGACCTCCAGCTCACCCCGACCGAGCTGCGGCTGCTGCTCGAACTGAGCCGCCGCCCCGGTCAGGCGCTCTCCCGGCAGCAGCTCCTGCGCCTGGTCTGGGAGCACGACTACCTCGGCGACTCCCGTCTGGTGGACGCCTGTGTCCAGCGGCTGCGCGCCAAGGTCGAGGACGTCCCCTCCTCCCCCACCCTGATCCGTACCGTGCGCGGAGTCGGCTACCGCCTGGACGCCCCTCAGTGACATCAGGGCAAGGGGGGGTCCGCGGCTGGTCCGC
The DNA here is from genome assembly GCF_044548445.1 of Streptomyces sp. NPDC052016. NCBI lineage: Bacteria > Bacillati > Actinomycetota > Actinomycetes > Kitasatosporales > Streptomycetaceae > Streptomyces > Streptomyces sp. NPDC052016. Next base: position 2,467 of record NZ_JBIUBX010000056.1, on the reverse strand, counting down.
GGCGCGCAAGGGACATTTTTCACGGCTGCGTCTCACCAGCCTGCGACTGCGGCTCGTCGTGGTGTTCGGGCTGGTGGCGCTGACCGCCGCCGTCTCGGCCTCGGGCATCGCGTACTGGCTCAACCGCGAGGCCGTGCTGACGCGCACCCAGGGCGCGGTGCTGCGGGACTTCGAGCAGGAGATGCAAAACCGGGCGGGCTCGCTGCCCGAGCACCCGTCGCAGGACGAACTGCAGCACACGGCCGGCCAGATGGCCAACAGCAGCCAGCGCTTCAGCGTGCTGCTGGTCGCCGAGGACTCCAGCGGCAGGACGGTGTACGGCAACTCGGGCGGCCTGAACGGCTTCTCCCTGGACGACGTGCCCGAGTCGCTGCGCACGGCGGTGAACAAGCAGCAGGACACGACCGCCGGCAACAAGTCGCCCTACCACCTGTACTGGCAGCGGGTGGTGGTCCACGGCACGCCGTACCTGGTGGCCGGCACCAAGGTGATCGGCGGCGGCCCGACCGGCTACATGCGCAAGTCCCTGGAGCCGGAGGCCAAGGACCTCAACTCCCTGGCCTGGTCCCTGGGCATCGCCACCGGTCTGGCCCTGATCGGCGCGGCCCTCCTCGCGCAGGCCGCCGCCACGACCGTGCTGAAGCCGGTGCACCGCCTGGGCGTCGCCGCCCGTCGCCTCGGCGAGGGCAAGCTGGACACCCGCCTGCGCGTCTCCGGGACGGACGAACTGGCCGACCTCTCCCGCACCTTCAACCGCACGGCCGAAGCCCTCGAGAAACGAGTCGCGGACATGGCGGCCCGGGACGAGGCCTCCCGCCGCTTCGTGGCGGACATGAGCCACGAACTGCGCACGCCCCTCACCGCCATCACCGCCGTCACCGAGGTGCTGGAGGAGGAGCTGGACGCGGAGTCCGGCGGCATCGACCCGATGATCGAGCCGGCCGTGCGCCTGGTGGTCTCCGAGACCCGGCGTCTCAACGACCTGGTCGAGAACCTGATGGAGGTCACCCGCTTCGACGCCGGCACGGCCCGTCTGGTCCTGGACGACGTCGACGTCGCCGACCAGATCACCGCCTGCATCGACGCGCGCGCCTGGCTGGACGCCGTCGACCTCGACGCCGAGCGCGGCATCCACGCACGCCTCGACCCGCGCCGCCTGGACGTGATCCTCGCCAACCTCATCGGCAACGCCCTGAAGCACGGCGGCTCGCCGGTACGGGTGTCCGTGCGGGAGTCGGCCGACGAGGTGGTCATCGCCGTCCGCGACCACGGCCCCGGCATCCCCGAGGACGTCCTGCCCCACGTCTTCGACCGCTTCTACAAGGCGAGCGCCTCCCGCCCCCGCTCCGAGGGCAGCGGCCTGGGCCTCTCCATCGCCCTGGAGAACGCCCACATCCACGGCGGCGAGATCACCGCCGCCAACTCCCCGGACTCGGGCGCGGTCTTCACCCTCCGCCTGCCCAGGGACGCCTCGGACCTGGCGGAGCAAGGCGAAAAGGACAAGGGGGACACTTGATGACCGCACACGCCAAGCCCGCACGCCTTCTCGCCCTCCCCCTCCTCGCCGCGCTGCTCACCGGCTGCGGCATCCGGGCGACGGAAGTACCCACCGACTTCGGCCCCGCCCCCTCCCGCGTACGCTGCTCGCTCACCGAGCCGCACGCCACCACCGAGAGCTCGCGGGGCGTACCGGTCCGGGTGTTCCTCCTGTGCGGTTCCTCCCTGATCGCCGTGGACCGCACCGTGCCCGTACCGAACGGCGCCGCCGACTCCGAACGACGCGTCCTGGTCGCCCAGGGCCTCCTGGACGAACTCACGCAGTCCCCCTCGGCCGCCGAGAAGGAGGCCGGCTACACCACGGACGTACGAGGCGGCACGACGGTGAGCGGCCCGGCTCCCAAGGACCCGGACGACACCCTGCGCCTGAGCACCTCCCCCGACGACCTGACCTCGTACGCCCTGGCCCAGGTCGTCTGCACCTTCTCCGACTCGGCGGCGGCGGAGGGCGACGGCTCGGTGGTCCTGGGCGGCCCGAACACCACCCCGCCACGCCGCTACGAATGCACGGACGAGGTCCGCTCCCGACCCGGCACGAAGGAACCCCCGTCCACGGAAGTAACCGGGAACTGAACGCCCTCCGACTCGGAGGAGGCCATGGCGCCGAGGCACAGCCCGAACGCTCCCGCATCCGCCAACGCACCGGAGTGGGTCGCGGCGCCGGCGCGCACCCCGGACGCTCCCGCGCCCGCCTGCGGCGGGGAGTGGGTCGTGGCGGTGCGGCGCAGCCCGTCGCTCAGCGCGGCACAGCCGAGGTCCACTGCTACCAGCAGGCGCCGTACGACCGGCCGGCGACGGGCTCGCCGCACCGCCACGAGGGCGGCCCCCCCCCCCCCCCCCCCCGGGGGGGGGGGGCGCCCCCCCCCCCCCCCCCCCCCCCCCCCCCCCCCCCCCCCCCCCCCCCCCCCCC
>NZ_JBIUBX010000055.1:0-18717 GCF_044548445.1 Streptomyces sp. NPDC052016 | reverse complement strand
GTTGATAGGCCGGATCTGGAAGCACGGTAACGTGTGGAGGTGACCGGTACTAATAGGCCGAGGGCTTGTCCTCAGTTGCTCGCGTCCACTGTGTTAGTTCTGAGGCAACGACCGTTGCCGGCTTTGAGTGAAAACAAGTGAAGAGTGTGCTTGTTCGCTCGAAACCATTAGGGTTTCGGTGGTTATAGCGTGAGGGAAACGCCCGGTTACATTTCGAACCCGGAAGCTAAGCCTTACAGCGCCGATGGTACTGCAGGGGGGACCCTGTGGGAGAGTAGGACGCCGCCGAACAATCTTTGGGGAAGGACCCCTGGTCACCAGCGTTCAGCTGGGACCAGGGGTCCTTTCGCTGTTTCGGATGAGATACACCCATGAGCGCGCCGGGTACCCGGCTGCGCGAGAATGACTTGCGGTACCGCAGACAGGAGTCACCATGTCCACCAACTCTCCCGACGACCGACCGGAGCGCGACCCGCGGCGACGGGACAGTGGGGATCGCGGCGACCGTGGCGACCGTGGTCGTTTCCGCGGAGACCGTGGTGAGCGGTCCGACCGAGGTGGCTTCCGTCGCGACAACGACCGTGGTGGGTACGGCGGTTACGGTCGGCGCGATGATCGTCGTGACGACCGCGACCGCGGAGACCGCGGTGAGCGTGGTGATCGTGGCGGCTTCCGCCGTGACGACCGCCGCGACGACAGTCGCGGTGGCTACGGCCGCCGTGACGACAACCGCGGCGGTTACGGCAGGCGCGACGACCGCCGTGACGATCGGGGCTCGCGTCCGGCGTTCCAGCGTGACGACCGGGGTTCGCGTCCCGGGTTCCAGAGGGACGACCGGGACCGTGGATTCCGTCGGGACGACCGGGGAGACCGAGGCGACCGCCCCGCCTTCCGTCGGGACGACGACCGTGGGGGCTACGGCCGGCGGGACGACCACCGTGGCGGCTTCCGTCGTGACGACCGGCGCGACGATCGCCGTGATGATCGCCGTGACGACCGGGCCCGTGGTGAGCGTGGTGATCGCGGTGGCTTCCGCCGTGACGACCGCCGCGATGACCGTCGCGACGACAGCCGCGGTGGCTACGGCCGCCGTGATGACCGGGGCTTCCGCCGGGACGACCGTGGTGATCGTGATGACCGGGGCTTCCGCCGGGACGACCGTGGTGATCGCGGTGACCGGGGCGGATTCCGTCGGGACGACCGGCGTGACGACCGCCGCGACGAGCGGCGGGGTGACGATCGTGGGGACCGGGGTGGATTCCGGCGTGACGACAGCCGGGGCGGCGAGCGCGGTGGGTTCCGTGGGCGCGACGACCGTGGTGGCCGTGGTCCCCGCCGGGACGACCGTGGCGGCCGGCCCGGTGGTTTCCGGGGCCGTGACGGACGGGACGACCGGCGTGGCGGCGGACGGTTCCGTGACGAGCGGGACCGTGACCGGGACCGTGAGCCGATCAAGCGGCTGCCGATCCCGGAGGACGTCACCGGCGACGAGATCGACAAGGACGTACGCCAGGAGCTGCAGAGCCTGCCGAAGACACTCGCGGAGGACGTCGCCAAGAACCTGGTGATGGTCGCCCGGCTCATCGACGAGGACCCCGAGGGCGCCTACGGGTACTCCAAGGTGGCCCTGCGGCTGGCGTCCAGGGTCGCCGCCGTGCGGGAGGCGGCCGGCTTCGCCGCGTACGCCACCCAGAAGTACAGCGAGGCGCTCGCCGAGTTCCGTGCCGCCAAGCGGATGACCGGCTCCGTGGAGCTGTGGCCCGTCATGGCCGACTGCGAGCGGGGGCTCGGGCGGCCGGAGAAGGCGCTCGACATGGCGGGGGCGCCCGAGGTGCACAAGCTCGACAAGGCCGGCCAGGTGGAGATGCGGCTCGTGGCGGCCGGGGCCCGGCGGGACATGGGGCAGCTGGACGCGGCCATCGTGACGCTGCAGAGCCCGGAGCTGGCCTCCAACGCCGTTCAGCCGTGGACCGCGCGGCTGCGGTACGCGTACGCCGACGCGCTGCTGGCGGCCGGGCGGGATCGTGAGGCGCGGGAGTGGTTCGCGAAGGCCGTCGAGGCCGACCGCGACGGCAGCACCGACGCCTCCGACCGGCTGGCGGAGCTGGACGGTGTGGAGTTCGTCGACGCGCTGGACGAGGACGTGACCGAGGGCGGTCCGGCCGAGGACAAGGCCGGCGACGAGGACTGACGGGCTGAGAAAGGGGCGGGATTCCGGTGTGCCGGGGTCCCGCCCCTTTCGTGTGTCCGGGGGCAGTGGTTCAGAGGTCCAGGGCGCGCAGGACGAGGCCCGAGGCCGGTTTCGGGCCGAAGGACGTCGACTTGCGGGGCATCGTGACGCCCTGGCGGGCGAGGTCGCGGACGACCTCCTCGCGGACGGGGTGCAGCAGGACCGCCGTACCGCCGTCGCGTCGTGCCTTCTCGACCGTGGCGGCCGTGTCGTGGATGTAGGCGATGCGGGTGGGGTCGTCCTCCGGGATGTGCCACACGTGGTCGAGGAGCGTGGCGTGCAGGACCGTCGCGTCGAGGGTGCGCCAGGCCTGTGGGCGGTCGGCGGGGACCGTGCGGTCCAGGAGGGCCGGGTCCGGGCGGTCGAGGAGGTGGAAGGCGCCGTCGCCGGCCAGGAGGAAGGCGTTGCCCGCGCAGGCGGCGTCCGCCAGGGCGGCGAGCGCCTCCGGCAGGGGGACCTCCAGGCGGCGCACGCGGAACAGGCCCTCGACGGCGGCCAGGGCCTCCGCCACCGGCAGGCCGTGCAGGAGGCGGTGGATGGCGCGGACGCGCAGGGGGTAGCGGGCCGTGTCGACGAGGAGGACCAGGCCGTGGTCCCAGGGGCTGGGGGAGGGATGCTCCGCGCGCAGACGCCGGTAGGTCGCCCAGCGGTGGTGGCCGTCGGCGATCAGGGCCTGGTGGTGGGCGAGGTCCGCCTGGACGCGGGCCACGTCGGTGGGGTCGGTGATCGACCAGAGGCGGTGACTGTAGCCGTCCTCCGTGGTCGTGGAGAGGAGCGGGGGCTGCCGGACGGTGTGTTCCACGATCTCCGCCGCGGTGCCGTCGCCCCGGTAGGTGAGGAGGAGCGGTTCGAGGTTCGCGCAGGTGGCGCGCATCAGGGCCGCGCGGTCGGCGACGACGTGCGGCATGACGTCCTCGTGGGGCAGCACGATGCCGTCCGAGGGTTCGGAGACGCGCAGGGCGCCGATGAGGCCACGCTGGAGGATGCCGTCGCTGTGCCGCTGCTCGTAGACGTACAGGGCCGGCTCGGGGTCGGCCGTCATGACGCCCTCGGAGAGCCAGTGGCGCAGGGTGGTGGCGGCCTGTTCGTTGCGGGCGGTGGGGGTGGTGGCCTGGGGAAGGATCAGACGGACGATGTTGTGCGGGTCCGCGTCCTGGAGGTGGTGCAGGCCGTCGGGGCGGACCACGACGTCGTACGGCGGTGAGGTGACGGCGGCGAGACTCCCGACCCGGTGGGGGTCGTAGCGCAGGCCTCGGAACGGGGTGAGTTCCAGGCCTCGGGGCGCCGTTGCTTCCGAGTGACCTGCTGTGTTCATCTCGGCATCGTACGTGTGCCGGGGACGTGCGGGATGATCGAGGGACAAGCGAGTGAACGAGGAGCGATGCGGAATGAGCCGGAGCGTCAGGACGAGGCCCGAGGGCAGTGGGCAGGCCCTGAGCGAGGCGTACGACACGGCGCTGCTCGACCTGGACGGGGTGGTGTACGCGGGCGGGAGCGCGATCGTGCACGCCGTCGAGTCGCTGGCCACCGCGCGCGGGGGCGGGATGCATCTCGCGTACGTCACGAACAACGCGCTGCGGACGCCCGACGCGGTGGCCGCGCATCTGACCGAGCTGGGGATACCGACGGGCGCCGAGGACGTCATCACCTCTGCGCAGGCGGTGGCCCGGCTGATCAGTGAGCAGGTCCCGGCCGGGGCGCGGGTGCTGGTGGTCGGCGGGGAGGGCCTGCGGGTCGCGTTGCGCGAGCGCGGGCTGGTACCGGTCGAGTCGGCGGACGACGATCCGGCGGCCGTGGTGCAGGGCTACGGCGGCGCGGACCTGCCGTGGGGGCGGTTCGCGGAGGCGTCGTACGCCGTCGCGCGCGGGGTGCCGTGGTTCGCGTCGAACACGGACCTGACCATTCCCAGCGGGCGGGGGATCGCTCCGGGCAACGGGGCCGCGGTGGAGGTCGTGCGGATCGCGACCGGGGCCGAACCGCAGGTCGCGGGCAAGCCGTTGCCGCCCATGCACCGCGAGACGATCCTGCGCACGGGCGCCGAGCGGCCGTTGGTGGTGGGGGACCGGCTGGACACCGACATCGAGGGGGCGTTCAACGGGGAGGTGGACTCGCTGCTCGTCCTCACCGGTGTGACCGACGGTGCTCAGCTCCTCGCGGCGCCGCCGCAGCACCGGCCGACGTACGTCGACGCCGATCTGCGGGGTCTGCTCACCGGGCAGCCGGAGGTCACCGCGGACGGGGACGGTTTCCGGTGCGGGGGCTGGACGGTGCGGACGGGCGCCCTGGGGGTCCCGCCGCTGGAGCGCAGTCGGGAGCGGGGGAGCCTGGAACTGGAGGGGGAGGGCGACACCCTGGACGGGCTGCGGGCGTTGTGCGCGGCCGCCTGGACGGTGGCGGGTGAGGGTTCGTGCGCACTGGACGGGACGAAGGCACTCGCCCGATTGGGGCTGTGAGGCCGCCGGTGCCTCGCGGTCGTCCGCGCGCTGCCGACCTGTGAACGCGGCCGGAGCCGTGACCGGGGAGCGAGCTGGTTGGCAGGGTAGGCTAACCTAACTGCGTGTTGGTCGACAGTGTTCCCGAACAGCGCGCGGAGACCGCCCCCGCGCCCCCAACCCGCCGGGCGATACGTTCCCTCGGGTTGCTCGTCGCGGTCTTGGTCCTGCTGCTGGTGGCGGTGGCGAGCATCGCCATCGGGGCCAAGGAGCTGTCCCTCGCGCAGGTCTGGCACGGCCTGTTCGAGGACACGGGGACCTACGGCGACGTCGTCGTGGGCGAGCGGGTGTTGCGGATTGTGCTCGGGCTGCTCGTCGGGGCCGCGCTGGGGCTGTCCGGATCCGTGCTCCAGGCCCTCACACGCAACCCGCTGGCCGATCCCGGTCTGCTCGGCATCAACGCGGGCGCCTCGGCCGCGGTCGTCACCGCCATCACCTATCTCGGCGTCACGAGCCTGACGGGTTATGTGTGGTTCGCCTTCCTGGGCGCGGCCGCGGTCGGGGCGCTGGTCTGGTTCCTCGGCGGCAGCCGGGGTGCCACGCCCGTGCGCCTGGCGCTCGCCGGCACCGCGCTCAGCGCCGCGCTCTTCGGCTACGTCCAGGCCGTCATGATCATGGACAAGGCCGCGCTGGCCAGAATGCGGTTCTGGACGGTCGGTTCGCTGTCCTCGGCGACCGAGGACACCATCTGGCAGGTGCTGCCCTTCCTGGTGGCCGGCACGCTGCTGTCGTTCGCCGTGGCCCGGCCGCTGAACGCCATGGCCATGGGCGACGACACGGCCAAGGCGCTCGGCGCCCACCTCAACCGCACCCGGGCGCTGTCCATGCTCGCCGCCACCGTGCTGTGCGGCGCCGCGACCGCCGCCTGCGGGCCGATCGTGTTCGTCGGGTTGATGGTCCCGCACGTCGTCCGCTCCTTCACCGGCCCCGACATGCGCTGGATCATGCCGTTCGCGGCGATCCTGTCGCCGGTGCTGCTGCTCGGCTCCGACGTGCTCGGACGGGTCGTCGCCCGGCCGTCGGAGGTCCAGGTCGGCATCATCACCGCGATCATCGGCGGTCCGGTCTTCATCTTTCTCGTACGACGGCGGAGGACGGCCCAGCTGTGAAGACCGCATCCCACACCGCACCGGAGAACGGGCGGACCGGGCCGGCCACGCGGCCGGACGCCCGTACGCCCGGTGCTCCCCGTGCTCTGCGCACGCCCGGAGGCCTCTCCCTCCGGGTGGACACGCGTGCCCTGGTCGTCGTCGTGCTGCTGCTGGTCGCCGCGTGCGCCGCGAGTGTGGTGCTGATCGGCACCGGAGACTTCCCGATCCCGGCCGGCGACGTGCTGAGGACGCTGGCGGGCAACGGCACCGAGGGCCAGGAGTTCATCGTCAACGAGCTGCGGTTGCCGCGTATCCTCGTCGGGCTGCTGGTGGGCGCCGCGCTCGGGCTCGGCGGTGCGGTCTTCCAGGCCGTGTCGCGCAATCCGCTGGGCAGCCCCGACGTGCTCGGGCTCGGGCAGGGGGCGACGGCCGGCGCGCTCGTGGTGATCGTGCTGATGTCCGGCACCGCCAACCAGGTCGCCGTAGGGGCGCTCGTCGGCGGTCTGGTCACCGGCGCGGCCATCTACCTGCTCGCCTGGAAGCGGGGTGTGCACGGCTACCGGCTCGTGCTGGTCGGCATCGGCGTCTCGGCCATCGCCACCGCTGTCAACAGCTATCTGATCACCAAGGCCGATCTCGTCGACGCGGCCCGCGCGGTCGTGTGGATGACCGGTTCGCTCGACGGACGGGACTGGAAGCAGGTCTGGCCGCTGCTCGTCCTGGTCGGCGTGCTGGTGCCGCTGGTCCTGGCCAACGCGCGCGGGCTGCGGATGATGGAGATGGGCGACGACGTCTCCAACGCCCTCGGGGTGCGGGTGGAGCGCATACGGATGCTGCTGATGGTCGCCGCCGTGCTGCTCACCGCTGCCGCCACGGCCGCCGCGGGTCCCGTCGCCTTCGTGGCGCTCACCGCGCCGCAGCTCGCCCGGCGCCTGACGCGCTCGCCCGGACCGAACCTCGTGCCCGCCCTCTGCATGGGCGCCGCCCTCCTGGTCACCGCCGACTGGGCGGCCCAGCGCCTCTTCGGTGACGGACAGCTGCCCGTGGGCGTGGTCACCGGCGTGCTCGGCGGCGTCTACCTGCTGTGGCTGCTGGTCACCGAGCGCAGGGCGGGCCGGATATGAGCGCCACCACCCGTGTCAGCCACGGGCTGAACAACCAAAGGAGCACCGTGAACCGCCTGTCCGCCGAGAACGTCACCCTCGCCTACGACCAGCGGGTCATCGCCGAACAGCTGTCGGTGGAGATCCCCGACAACTCCTTCACCGTGATCGTCGGTCCCAACGCGTGCGGCAAGTCGACGCTCCTGCGGGCGCTGTCACGGATGCTGAAGCCGAGCGAGGGCAGGGTGCTGCTCGACGGGCAGGTCATCCAGTCGATGCCCGCCAAGAAGGTCGCGCGGACGCTGGGCCTGCTGCCGCAGTCCTCGATCGCGCCCGACGGCATCACCGTGGCCGACCTGGTCGGCCGGGGCCGCTACCCCCACCAGGGCATCCTGCGCCAGTGGTCGACGGAGGACGAGCGGGTGGTGCGGGAGTCGATGGCGCAGACCGGTGTCGCCGAACTCGCCGACCGGTACGTCGACGAGCTGTCCGGCGGTCAGCGGCAGCGCGTGTGGATCGCGATGGCGCTCGCCCAGCAGACCCCGCTGCTGCTGCTCGACGAGCCGACCACCTACCTCGACATCCAGCACCAGATCGACGTCCTCGACCTGTGCGCCGAACTGCACGAGGAGCAGGGCCGCACCCTGGTCGCCGTCCTGCACGACCTCAACCACGCCGCCCGGTACGCCACCCACCTCATCGCGTTGAAGGGCGGCGAGGTCATCGCGCAGGGCGCGCCGAACGACGTCGTCACGGCCGGGCTGGTCGAGGAGGTGTTCGGGCTGCGCTGCCAGGTCATCGACGACCCGGAGACGGGCACCCCGCTGGTGGTGCCGGCGGCGCGGAAGGCGCGCACGGGCGCGAAGGCCGACGCCCGGAAGGTGGCGGCCGCCGAGGCGTCCTGAGGTTCGGGCCCGCGGACCCCGCCCTGGAGCTCACAGCAGCTTCCGGAGGCGGAACAGGTCGCGCAGGCCCGCCTCCAGCCTCACCCGGCCCGAGCCCCACGCCTTCGCGAAGTGCAGCTCGCCGCCGACCAGCGCGACCAGGTCGTCGCCGGTCATGGTGAGCCGTATCTGGGCCTTCTCCCGCGGTGGTCCCGGCAGCGTGTCGTCGACCTCGATACGGCCGTCCGTGAGGCGGCCGACGAAGGTGACGTCCAGGTCGGTGATGCGGCAGCTCACCGAGCGGTCCATGGCGGCGGCCTCGCGGACGTCGCCCTCGGCGCCCCGCATGTTCTCCGCGAGCTTCTCCAGTGCGGCGCGGCACTCCTCGATCGTGGCCATCGCGGTCGACGGTACCCCAGCGGTTCGCGGTAGCGTCGGGGCATGAGCGACACAGTGCCGGAGACCGAGTCTCCGCAGGCGCCCGAGGAGCCCGAGGAGGCCGAGCGGGCCGGCGATGAGGCCGACCCGGCCGCCCCCGCGCCCCTGCACGTGACCCGCACCCCCACCGGCGACGCCGAGGTCGACGCCCACCTGGAGCGGCTGGCCGACGCCGACCACCTCGCCACGGACGGCCACGTGGAGGTGTACGAGGATGTACACAGGGGGCTGCGCGACGCGCTCACCGCGCTCGACGCCCGCCCGGGACCTCCGGCGCCCCCGTCTTCGTACGGCACTAGGAGCTGAACCGAAGGTGGCAGGAGTCGCACGTCGTCGTCTGGACGCGGAGCTGGTGCGCCGCAAGCTCGCGCGGTCGCGTGAGCATGCCGGCCAGCTGATCGCCGCGGGCCGGGTCACCGTCGGGAAGACCGTCGCGACCAAGTCGGCCACGCAGGTGGAGACCGCGGCGGCCATCGTCGTCGCCGTCGACGACAGCGATCCCGAGTACGTGTCGCGGGGCGGGCACAAGCTGGCCGGCGCGCTGGCCGTGTTCGTGCCGCAGGGGCTCGTCGTCGAGGGGCGGCGGGCGCTCGACGCCGGGGCGTCCACCGGGGGTTTCACGGACGTGCTGCTGCGGGCGGGCGCCGCGCACGTCGTCGCCGTCGACGTCGGATACGGACAACTCGCCTGGTCTCTCCAGAGTGATGAACGCGTCACCGTCAAGGATCGTACGAACGTACGCGAGTTGACGCTCGAAGCGATCGATGGGGAGCCAGTGGATCTTGTCGTGGGGGACTTGTCCTTCATCCCGCTCGGGCTGGTGCTGCCGGCCCTGGCGCGGTGCGCCGAGCCGGACGCCGATCTGGTGATGATGGTCAAGCCGCAGTTCGAGGTGGGGAAGGAACGGCTGGGCAGCGGGGGTGTCGTGCGCAGCCCGCAGCTACGGGCGGAAGCCGTGCGGGGCGTGGCCGAGAAGGCGTGGGAGCTGGGGCTCGGGGTGAAGGGGGTCACCGCGAGTCCGCTGCCCGGGCCGTCGGGCAACGTCGAGTACTTTCTGTGGCTCCGGGCCGGGGCGCCTGCTCTGGAGCCGGCGGATGTTGACCGTGCAGTGGCGGAGGGGCCGCGTTGACTCAGAACCGAGCTCGTACTGTTTTCCTGCTGGCCCACACGGGGCGGCCCGCCGCGATCCGCAGCGCGGAGCTCGTCGTGAAGGGGCTGCTGCGCGAGGGCATCGGCGTGCGCGTGCTGGAGTACGAGGCCGCCGATCTGCCCCTGCCGGACATGGTGGAGCTGGTCGGCGAGGCCACCCCGCAGTGTCTGGAGGGCTGTGAGCTGCTCATCGTCCTCGGCGGTGACGGCACGCTGCTGCGCGGCGCGGAGTTCGCGCGGGCGTCGGGGGTGCCGATGCTCGGCGTGAACCTCGGCAGTGTGGGGTTCCTCGCGGAGGCCGAGCGCGACGACCTCGACAAGGTCGTCGACCGGGTGGTGACGAAGGCGTACGAGGTCGAGGAGCGGATGACCGTCGACGTCGTCGTGCATCGCAACGGTGACATCGTGCACACGGACTGGGCGCTGAACGAGGCGGCGGTGCAGAAGGCCGGCGCGGAGAAGCTGCTCGAGGTGGTGCTGGAGATCGACGGGCGGCCGGTCACGGGCTTCGGGTGCGACGGGATCGTGCTGTCGACCCCGACCGGGTCCACGGCATACGCGTTCTCGGCGGGCGGGCCCGTGGTGTGGCCCGAGGTCGAGGCGCTGCTGATGGTGCCGATCAGCGCGCACGCGCTGTTCGCGAAGCCGTTGGTCACCTCGCCGAACTCGGTTCTCGCCGTGGAGCTGCTGCCGCACATCGCGCCGGGGGTCCTGTGGTGTGACGGGCGGCGCACCTTCGAGCTGCCTCCGGGGGCGCGGGTCGAGGTGCGGCGGGGGGCCGTGCCGGTGCGGCTGGCACGCCTGCACCACGCCCTGTTCACGGATCGGCTGGTGGCCAAGTTCGCCCTGCCCGTCTCCGGGTGGCGGGGGGCGCGGCACTAGGGGGTGTCCGCGAAGTCGCGTCGTCCGCCCGGAGGGCGGGGCCTGCGGCGTCTGGTGCGTGCTCTCGGCGTGCCGGGCGGACGCCCGCGTACTGGTCGTACTCGGGTGTTCGCCGGGTGCGGCGAGAGTGCGTGCCAGGTGTCGCGGGCCAGGCGAGACGTTGCGGACATCCCCTAGGGCCTGCCGTTCGTCCTGGCCGGGGGCAGCTCCACCCGCCCGGGTGACAGGGTGCCTCGCGCTTCCGCCGCAAGACCTCGTAAGGTCGTCTCCGTGTTGGAGGAGATGCGGATACGGTCGCTCGGTGTCATCGACGACGCGGTCGTCGAGCTGTCGCCCGGCTTCACCGCCGTCACGGGTGAGACGGGCGCGGGCAAGACCATGGTGGTCACCAGCCTCGGGCTGCTGCTGGGCGGGCGCGCCGATCCCGCGCTCGTGCGCATCGGCGCCGGCAAGGCGGTCGTCGAGGGGCGGATCGCCGTGCCCGCGGACGCGTCGGTGGTCGTGCGGGCCGAGGAGGCCGGGGCGGAGCTCGACGACGGGGCGTTGCTGATCAGCCGTACCGTTTCCGCCGAGGGGCGGTCGCGGGCGCACGTCGGCGGGCGGAGCGTGCCGGTGGGCGTGCTCGCCGACCTGGCCGACGAGCTCGTCGCCGTGCACGGGCAGACCGACCAGCAGGGGCTGCTGAAGCTGTCCCGGCAGCGGCAGGCGCTGGACCGGTACGCGGGCGACGCCGTCGCCGTGCCGCTCGCCAAGTACGCCGAGGCCTACCGGCGGCTGCGGGCGGTGTCCGCCGAGCTCGAGGAGATCACCACGCGTGCGCGTGAGCGGGCCCAGGAGGCCGACATGCTGCGCTACGGGCTCGACGAGATCGCGGGTGTGGAGCCGCGCGCCGGGGAGGACGCGGAGCTCGCGGAGGAGGCGGAGCGGCTCGGGCACGCCGAGGCGCTGTCGTCCGCCGCGACGGCCGCTCACGCCGCCCTGGCGGGCAATCCGGAGGACCCCGAGGGCATCGACGCCGCCACGCTCGTCGCGGGCGCTCAGCGGGCCCTGGAGGCCGTGCGGTCGCACGATCCGGCGCTGGCGGCGCTCGCCGACCGGATCGGGGAGATCGGCATCCTGCTGGGTGACGTGGCGGGTGAGCTGGCGGGGTACGCCGACGACCTCGACGCCGATCCGCTGCGGCTGGCGGCCGTGGAGGAGCGGCGGGCCGCGCTCACCGCGCTGACCCGGAAGTACGGGGAGGACGTCGCCGGCGTGCTGGCGTGGGCCGAGCGGGGCGCCGCGCGGCTGACCGAGCTGGACGGCGACGACGAGCGGCTGGACGAGCTGACCGCGGAGCGGGACGCGCTGCGGACCGAACTGGGCGGGCTGGCACAGGCGCTGACGGACGCGCGGACGGAGGCCGCCGAGCGGTTCGCCGCCGCCGTGACCGCCGAGCTGGCCTCGCTGGCCATGCCGCACGCGCGCGTGTCGTTCGAGATCCGGCAGACGGAGGACCCGGAGGGCGTGGAGGTCGGCGGGCGCACGGTCGCCTACGGGCCGTCCGGCGTCGACGAGGTAGAGCTGCTGCTCGCCCCGCATCCGGGAGCCCCCCCGCGGCCGATCGCCAAGGGCGCCTCCGGCGGTGAGCTCTCGCGCGTGATGCTGGCCGTCGAGGTGGTGTTCGCCGGGACGGATCCCGTGCCGACGTACCTCTTCGACGAGGTCGACGCCGGTGTCGGCGGCAAGGCCGCGGTGGAGATCGGGCGGCGGCTGGCGCGGCTCGCGAAGACCGCGCAGGTCGTCGTGGTCACGCACCTCCCGCAGGTCGCCGCGTTCGCCGACCGGCAGCTGCTGGTGGAGAAGACGAACGACGGCTCGGTGACCCGCTCCGGCGTGAAGGTCCTCGAGGGCGAGGAGCGCGTCCGGGAGCTGTCCCGGATGCTCGCCGGGCAGGAGGACTCCGAGACGGCTCGGGCCCACGCGGAGGAACTGCTGGCGACGGCGCGCGCGGACGCCTGACGCACGGCCGCCGGTGCCGGACCGGCGGGAGAGGGGCGGTGACCCGCGGGGTCCCGCCCCTTCCGCGGTTCCGGGCTCCCTAGGGTTGTCCCATGATCGTACTCAGGGGCAGGGGTGCCGTGTGCGCCCTCGCGGCCGGTGTCACACGCGCGGGGCTCGCCGCGCTGCGGAAGGCGGCGCCGGGCGGGCGTGAGCGCTGGGAGCGGGAGAACTTCGCCGGGCGGACCGTCGAGTTGTACTCCGGGCCGGCCGCGGTCGTCGGGGCCGTACTGGGGGCGGCTCGGGTGCGGCCGGCCGTGGGTGGTGCGGTGCTGGTCGCGGGGTTGTGCGGGGCGTACGACGACGTCGTCGGCGCGGGGGATCCGCGGCGGGGGTTCCGGGCGCACCTGGGGGCGCTGCGCGAGGGTGAGGTCACCAGCGGTGCGGTCAAGCTGGTGGGGATCTCCGCGGCCGGGCTGGCGGCTGGGGTGCTGTTGAAGGAGCGGCCGCTGGACAGGCTGCTCGCCGGAGTGGTGATCGCGGGGGCCGCGCACTTCGTCAACCTCGTGGACGTACGGCCCGGCCGGGCCGCCGGTGCCGTGCTCGCGGCGGCGGCGCCCGGGCTGGTGCGGGCGGGGGCGGCGGGGGAGCTGTCCGCGGTGGCGGCCGGGGTCGCGGGCGCCGTGCTGCCGGACGATCTCGGTGGGCGCGCGATGCTCGGGGACACCGGGGCGCACGCGCTCGGCGCGCTGCTCGGCGCGGCGGTCGTGGTGGGCAACCGGAGGGCGGGGCTGGTCGCGCACGCGGCCGCCGTGGTGGCCGCTGCGGCGTGCGGGGAGCGGGTGAGCGAGGTCGCGCGGTCCCTGACGCTCCGGGGGGTCTGACCGCAATCGAACGGAACCCTGGCTTCCTTCACTCGTGTGAGTGACCTGCGGGGCCGTGTTGCCGGAACCCCGGCCGCTCGGCGGCACGGAACACCCGTACGTGCTGGCATCCTTGGCGTAGGACGTGGAGGAGCAGAGCGGTCCACCCCTCCGCCCCACCCTCCGCCCGAGCCCCCTTCCGTACATTCCTTCGTGACCGTCCGATGCCGAACCAGGAGCCCCGGCCACGTGAGCAGCCACTCACCGCACGGCCAGTCGCCGCTGCGCACCGTGCAGGTGCTGGGCGGTGGCAACGCCGGCAGCAGCGCCCATGTGCGCTCCCTGGCCGCGGGGCTCGTCGCGAGGGGCGTGCGAGTGACGGTGTGCGCCCCCATGGAGGCCGATCACACCTACGACTTCACGGGCGCCGGAGCCGAACACGTCCCCGTCCCCCGCAGCAGCGATCCGGCGTCGGTGGCGGCGCTCCGGGCGGCCTGCACGGACGCCGACCTCGTCCACGCGCACGGGCTGCACGCCTCCTTCCGGGCCGTGCTCGCGCTCGGCGGGCGGCGCACCCCGCTCGTCGTCACCTGGCACAACCGGGCGTACGCCGAGGGCGCGCGCGCCCATCTGCTGCGCCTGCTGGAGCGGCGGGTGGCCAGAGCGGCCGCCGTCGTGCTCGGAACCACGTCCGACCTGGTGGACCGGGCCCGTAGGACGGGCGCGCGGGACGCCCGGCTGGCCGCGGTGGCGCTTCCCGGACCCCGATCCGCCGAGCCGGACCCCGACCGGCCCCGCTCCAAGGCGCGGGCCGAACTCGGCGCGATCGGCCGCCCGCTGCTGATGGCCGTCGGCTCCCTGGAGCGCCACCGCGGCTACGACGTCCTGCTGGACGCCTCCCGCGCGTGGCGCAGCCTGGACCCCGTGCCCCTCGTCGTGGTCGCGGGCGAGGGGCCGCTGCGGCCGGAGTTGCAGCGCCGTATCGAGGACGAGGAGCTGCCCGTGCGGCTCGTCGGGCGGCGGGACGACGTGAGCGAACTGCTGGGCGCGGCCGATCTCGCCCTGCTCACCGGCGGGGAGGAGTCACGGTCCGTCCTGGCGCAGGAGGCCCTCCACGCGCGCGTGCCGCTCGTCGCCGCCCAGGCGGGCGGCGTCCGCGAACTCGTCGGCGACGCGGCCGAACTCGTCCCGCGCGGCGACGCGGACGCCCTCGCCGACGCCGTCGTCCGGCTGCTCGCCGACCCCGGACGGTGCGAGCAGCTCCGCGACCTGGGCACCCGGCAGGCGGCCACCTGGCCGAGCGAGGACGAGACCGTCGCCCAGGTGCTCAGCGTCTACGACGAGTTGACGCAGCCTCGGCCGATGATCTGAGCCGGACTCGAAGAACTGCGGCGCGGGCCGGGGCGAGGGCGTCGAGCAGGCCCGGGAAGGCCTTGTTCCATGCGGCGTGGTGCGTTCACGCGTGAGGTGCCTACGGGGCGTCCGGTGCGCGTGCCGACGAGACCCGCTCCATGGCCCGCGCCACGGCGCCTCCGCGCCGCCCGCACCGACGACCCCTCGGACCTCGCCCGGCTGCGGGAACTGCCCGCGGGAGGCCGGGGAGAGTTGGTCGATGCCGTGCGGACGGTGCTGGCGCAGGGCGAGCCGTACGGGCGGGGCGGAATGATGCCGGATCAGGCCTGCCTCGCGCGGCACCTTGAAGTGGTGCGGGGCGGTCGGCTTGCCGCGGGCCGGCTCGACTTCGCGGCAGGCCATGTCCCGGCCGGTGACGTCCGGTTGGGTGGCGACGCTTCCTCGGGGACACCGCCGAGGCGGGCTGGCGGCCGGCTGGGGTGAGGGGGCCGGGGACTCGGCGGAGGCGGTCAGGCGGCCTCTCCCCGAGGTGGATGGCGCGTCGCCGTCGGCGGCGGACGGCGTGACGCGTCACATGTGTTGTCTGTCGGCCGGTGGCTCACGGTACGAGTCGGCGAGCCCGCAGGGCCAGGCTCAGGGCCAGAACCGTCTGCGGGTCGTCCAGGTCCGTGCCCAGCAACTCGCCGATGCGCGCGAGACGGTTGTACAGCGTCTGGCGGTTGAGGTGGAGTTCGCGGGCCGTCTCCGCCTTGCGGCCCGCGTGGGCCAGGTAGGTCTCCAGGGTGGGCAGCAGGGGCGGCTTGGAGCGGTGGTCGTGGTCGCGGACCGGGCCGATCGCGCGGTCCACGAAGGCCGCCAGGTCGGGGTGGCCGCGCAGGCGCCACAGAAGCAGGTCGATGTCCAGGCGGCGGGCGTCGTACCAGGGACGCTCCGACAGGCCCTGCGCCGCCGTCGCCGTCTCCGCCGCGTGCCGCAGGCCCGCCGAGGCCGCCGCCCAGCCGCCCGCGACCCCGACCACCACGACCGGCGGCTGGGCCCCCGGCCGCTGGATGCCGGCCCGCTCCACCCCCGCCCGCAGCGCCGCCGCGACCCGGTCCGCCACCGCCGACCGCTCCGACTCCGAGCGCAGGCCGAGCAGCAACGGCACGCGGCCCTCCACCGGCCGCACGCCGAGCAGGACCGGCACCCCCACCGACGCCAGCTCCTCCGCCACCGCCCGCGCCAGCACCGCCCAGCCGCCGCCCGGGGAGAGTACGTCGCCCAGCCGCATGACGACCGGCAGCAGCGGGCCGGCGCCGGGCCTGAAGCCCAGGACGCGCGCCTGCGCGGGAGCGTCCTCCGCGCTGATCCGGCCCTCCGCGAGGTCGGTCAGGAAGTCGCCGCGGCCGCGCGCAGCCAGTTCCTCCTCCTGGCGCGCCTGCATCAGGACGACCGCCAGGATCCCGGCCGCCCGCTCGGCGGCGATCCGGTGCACCGGAGCGAGCGGGGCGCGCACCGGCAGCAGTACGAGCCGGGCGCGCACCGAACCCGTCCCCGGCCCGCCCCCGGGCACGTCCACGAGTACCGAACCGGCAGGCGGCGGCGCGTCCTTGTGCGGTCCGCGCAGCCCCTCCCACACCTGGAGCGGATCCGCCCCCTCCGGTCCTGCCCCGGCGGCGTACAGCAACTGGCCGTCGGTGGTCTCCAGGAAGACCGGGTTGCCGCTGAAGTCGGCCAGGATCCCCAGTACCTGGGGGACCCCGCCGCCGCCCAGCAGGGCCTCGGTGCAGCGGCGGTGCACCTCCTCCGCCCGCTGGAGCAGCGCGTAGTGGCCGTTGACGATCTCGGTGTGGATCTCCTCCGTCACCGTCACGAACGGCACCTCACGGTGGAGTTGGACCAGGGGGAGGCCGGTCGCCCGAGCCGTCTCCACCACGGCCGACGGCAGGCGCGCGAAGCGCGGGCCCAGCTCGATCACCAGCGCCGCGATGCCCCGCTCGGCCAGGGTGCGGACGAACGCCCGCTGCTCTGCCGGACGGGTGCCGAGGCCGTAGCCCGTGGTCAGCAGCAGCTCGCCGCCCTTCAGCAGGGAGGCGATGTTCGGGACCTCGCCCGCGTGCACCCAGCGCACGGTCCGCCCCAGCCGGTCGGCACCCGCGAGGATCTCGGGCAGCCCGCTGCGCAGGCCGGGCAGCTCCAGGGCACGCTGCACGGTGATGCCGGCGCCGTGGCTGTCGAATCGGTGGTCCGTGCGGCTGTCCATGCAGCGGACGCTACCTGCGCGGACGCGCCGGCGACATCTCCGCGGTGGTTACGGAGACGATCACCGGAACGCCTTCGTGGCCAACGCTTCGCGCCGCACGCGGACATACGGGTGCGCAAGGCGACGGCGCCGCCGTGCCCGTCGCCCACCCCCTTCCCGGCCAGGCGGGCGTCGAGCGGCACGGCCCGCCGCGCCACGCCCGCGAGGAGGGGAGGGGCACGGTCGACCCGGGCGGACCGGCCGGTGCCCATCCAGGCGGTGGCGGAACGGCCGCTGGCGAACCGGCCCGTCGTGGGTTGGGTCGGTCCGTCGTCGTCGGCGGCGGTCATCGGTCCTCGGTCGGCCGTCGTCGGCTTCGGTCGACGGGAGGCGGTCGGGGAGTGCGGGCCGACGGCTCGCTCTCAGAGTGGCTTGATGTTGTGGTTGAAGCGGAACACGTTGTCGGGGTCGTAGCGCCGTTTCAGCTCGCCCAGACGGCGGGTGTTCTCGGCGCCGACGCCGGCCACGACCCGCTCGGCGCCCTCGTCGCCGATGAAGTTGAGGTACACGTCTCCGGTGCTCCACGGGCGGGCGTCGGCGCGCACGTCCCGGACCCACTGCACACACCTCTCGTCGTCCGCCGCGTCCTCCCAGATCCCGAAGGGGTGCACCACCCACGGGGCGTCCCGGAACGGCACCGGGTACGTGCGCGGCCCGGCGGCGATCGCCCCGCCCTGCGGGAACAGCGCGTGCTGGGTGCCGGTCGGCACCGGCATGGACCGCGCGCGGGCGCAGAAGACGTCCACGAAGTCGTCGGGCACGCCCGTCAGGTACTCCGCCGACCAGTGGTTCCGCATCCCGGGCGGGACGTCGATCATGCACTGCACGTCCGCGTACGGCATCGCGCCGACGATCTCCGCCTCGTGCGGCAGCGCCAGCAGCGGTTCGGCCAGCTTGCGCAGGCCCCCCTCGGCACCGGCGTACGTCAGCAGCACCGCGCACACCAGCGTGCCGATCAGATGCGGCGGGACGAAGTCCTCGGGCGGGCCGGTGAGGAAGAGTACGGTGCCGCCCGCCTCGTCGGGACCCGCGGTGATCACGTCCCGGTAGGTGCGGACGACCTCGGGGCCGGAGTGCGGGAGGTACAGCACCAGCGCGATGCAGAACTCGGGCAGCTCGTGCAGCTCCAGGGTGAGCGCGGTGGCGATGCCGAAGTTGCCGCCGCCTCCGTGCAGGGCCCAGAACAGGTCGGGGTTCTCGTCGGCGTTCGCGTGGACCCGCTCACCGTCCGCGGTGACCAGCTCCACGCCGAGCAGGTTGTCGACCGCCAGCCCGCAGCAGCGGTCCAGCCAGCCGGTGCCGCCGCCCAGGACGAAGCCGCCGACGCCGGTGGTGGAGGCCCGGCCGCCGGTCGTGGCGAGACCGTGGGGCTGGGTGGCGCGGTCCAGGTCGCTCATCGTGGCGCCGCCCGCGATCCGTACTGCCTCGGCCGCCGGATCGACGGTGACCGCGCGCATGTGCCGCAGGTCGACCACCAGACCGGCGTCGTTCACGGCCATGCCCGCCACGCTGTGTCCGCCGCCGCGCACCGCGACCTTCAGGTCCAGGTCGCGCGCGAACCGCACGGCCCGGACGACGTCGTCCTCGTCCACGCACTGCGCGATCACCGCCGGACGCCGGTCGATCATCGCGTTGAACACGGCCCGCGCCTCGTCGTAGCCCCAGTCCCCGGGGGCGAACACGTCGCCGGTCAGATCCTCGCGCAGCGCGGTGAGCGCCGCGCCCGCCTTCGACGGGGAGGCCATGGGGCGCCCCCTTCCGTACAGGGGCCTGATGGCTCCCAGCCTAGGGGCGCCCGCGCAGTCTCGCCCGGCCCGCCCTCCGGGCGAGACGACGCGACTTTGCGACACCCCTAGGCGTCGCGGGCAACCCCACCCCTAGATGAATGAGTCCGATGTTTGCGCTGGCCGCGACCATGGCGAAGGGCGCCCGTTGGCCTGGTTGTGACTCCTTGCCTGGACGCCCTTCTGG
>NZ_JBIUBX010000054.1:0-18853 GCF_044548445.1 Streptomyces sp. NPDC052016 | reverse complement strand
AGCTCACGGCCCATCCCCAGCCGCTGACTGCCCTGACCCGAGAACAGAAACGCCATGCCGCCACCAGACGCCACCCGCCCGGCCACCACACCCGCCGACGGCACACCAGCCGCCAGATCCCCTAACCCGGCCAGGAGTTCCTCGCGCGATTCGCCCAGCACCACCGCACGGTGATCGAACCGCGCCCGCGTCACCGCCAGCGAACGCCCCACCGCACCGGCGTCCGCGTCGGGCCGCTCATCCACGAAAGCGGCCAGCCGCTCCGCCTGGCCCGCCAACGCCTCCGCGGACTTCCCCGACACCACCCACGGCACCACACGGGAGCCCGTCACCGCATGCGGCTCGTGCCCCGGTCCGGGTTCCGACGGCCCGGAGACCGCGTCGGTGCGCCCGTCCGACAGGACGACATGGCAGTTGGTCCCGCCCATCCCGAAGGAGCTGACACCGGCGTAGAGCGGCTCGTCCTGGCGCGGCCACGGCGTGCGGCTCCGCTGCACGGTCAGCCGGAGCGTGTCGAGGGGTATCTCGGGGTTGGGGGTCTCGTAGTTCAGGCTCGGTACCAGTTCGCGGTGCCGGATCGACAGCGCGGCCTTCAGCAGGCCGACGACGCCGGCGGCGCCCTCCAGGTGGCCGACGTTGGTCTTCACCGATCCGACGCGCAGTTCGGACCCGTCGCCGCGGCCCGCGCCGAGCACCGCGCCCAGGGCGGACGCCTCGATCGGGTCGCCGAGGCGCGTGCCGGTGCCGTGCAGCTCGACGTACTGCACCTGCTCGGTGGGGACGCCGGCGCGCTCGTAGGCCCGGCGCAGGACGTCCTGCTGACCGGCGGATCCGGGCACGGTGAGCCCGTCGGTGGTGCCGTCGTTGTTCATGGCGCTGCCGTGCAGTACGCAGTACACGGGGTCGCCGTCGGCGAGGGCCGCGGACAGGGGCTTCAGTACGACGAAGGCGCCGCCCTCGCCGCGGACGTAGCCGTTGGCGCGGGCGTCGAAGGTGAAGCAGCGGCCGTCCGGTGAGAGGCCGCCGAACTTCTCGGCGCCGACGGTGCTGTCCGGGACGAGGTTGAGGTTGACGCCGCCCGCGATGGCCAGGGTCGACTCACCGCGCCGCAGGCTCTCCGCGGCGAGGTGCACGGCCACCAGTGAGGAGGACTGGCCGGTGTCCACGGCCGCGCTCGGGCCGTGCAGGCCGAGGGTGTAGGAGATGCGGTTGGCGATGACGCCCCGGTTGAGTCCGGTCAGCGTGTGCTGGGTGATGCCCGCGACGCCGCGCTGGTGGGTGAGCGCGGCGTAGTCGTCGGCGATGACGCCGACGAAGACCCCGGTGCGGCTGTCGGCGAGGTCGGTGGGGACGATCCGGGCGTCCTCGAAGGCTTCCCAGGCCAGTTCCAGCATCAGCCGTTGCTGGGGGTCCATCGCGGACGCCTCGCGCGGGCTGATGCCGAAGAACCCGGCGTCGAAGCCGCTCACGTCCTGGAGGTAGCCTCCGGGCCGCGACGGCAGCTCCGAGCGATGGGCGGGCGGCTCACCGATCGCGCTGTGTCCGCCGCGGAGGAGGCTCCACAGTTCTGACGGGTTCTCCGCCTCTGGAAGGCGGCAGGACATTCCGACGATGGCGATCGCTTCGGCCGACGTCGACTTGTGCGCTTCGAGTTCACCCATGGTCGAGCTTGCCTACCTATCGTTGTGTACGAAGTGAGCGGCGGCGCAGCAGTCGCAGCAGTGCGCCGAGCAGCGCGGAGCGGAGCCCCTGCCGGCCGGTGAGCCGCATGAGGGACTGGACGATCCAGAGCCGGCTCTCCAGGACGTGGTGGGGGGATCCGTGCACGTCGTCGTTCTCCAGGACGTGCAGGTCCCGGACGTGCGCGCGCAGCAGGGCCAGGTCCTCGGGCGGGATCACCTCGTCCCGCCGGCTCGCCAGGTAGTACACCGGGATGTCGAGAGCGGCGAGCTGCTCCGCGGAGAGGGCCAGTGACGGCATCAGTCCGGCCAGTCCGTCCGGGGAGGTGCGGGCCAGGTGCGCCAGCGTGTCGACGGTGACCCGGGGCAGTCGCCCCTGCCACGTCCGGTCGGTGAAGAAGGCGCCGACCGGGGCGCCCGCCGTGATCACCGCGCGGATGCGGTGGTCGGTGAGTGCGCAACGCAGGGCGAGGTGCCCGCTGAAGCTCAGGGCCAGGGCCGTGGTGCGGGTGGCGTCGGCACGGTCGGCGACGGAGTCCAGGACGGCTGTGATCATCCGCCAGCCGTCGGCGTCGTAGCGCATGGTGTTCTCGCCGACACCGGGCAGTTCGGTGACGACCGCGGCCAGTCCGAGGCGGTTGGCCAGCCGGAGCGTCGGCGCCCACTGCTCCTTGACGCTGATGATGCCGCCCATGATGAGTACGAGGGGGCGTCGCTCGGTGGTGGACAGGCCGGTCGTCCAGCAGCGGACCCGGTCGTCGCCGACGGTGACGGTGAGCGGCTCGATGTCCCGCTGTTCCTTGCTCCAGCGTTCGAAGGTGTCGAGGTAGCTCTGCTGGGCCCGGGCCCGGCCGGGACCGTCCACGTAGGGGAAGCGGGCCATGACGTAACGGCGGTTGGCGTCGAGGAGTTTTCCGCGCTCGGCGAGCTCGTCACCGGCATCGCGCCAGACCGTCGCCCAGGAGTCCGGAGCTCCGTCGTCGTCGCTGCGGATCCGGTCCAGGATCGGCTGGTACTCCGCGGCGCTCAGCCCCTGGGCCTTGGCGTGCACGACGATGAACTGCTTGAGTTCCGTGATGTCGTTCATGACTGCTCGCCGAAGCGTTCGAGGGCGTCCTTGATCTCGGTGAGGATGTCGGCGGCCTCGCCCCCGTCGATCACTCGGTGGTCGAAGGCGAGACTCAGGCGCATGACCGGGGCGCTGGTCACCGTGCCGTCGCGGACCACGGGCCGGTCGAGGATCCGTCCCACGCCGAGGGTGACGGTGGTGCCGCCGACGGAGTGGAAGGAGTCCACCGCGCGGTGGCCCAGCGAGGTCACGGCGAAGGTGCCGAACACGTCGGCGCGCCGTGTCAGGGGGCGGACGAAGCGCCGGAAGGCGAACCGGCCGACGGGCACGGGAAGACCCTGGAGTCTGCGGACGCCGGCGAACTCGGGCATCCGCTCGGCGTCACCGTCCCGGTAGTGGGAGACCTGTTGCTGGATGTGCGCCAGGTCGGCCTTGGCCAGGTCGGGCAGGACCGCGGAGAGCACGGCCCGCTGGCCGTCGAGTGTGCGGTCCAGCGCGAGCTTGGCGTTGACCTCGGTGTAATGGGCGACGCGCGGCAGCGCGCGGCCGTGGATGGCCGCGTTGGCCTGGGGATGCGCGGCCAGCACACGGGCGCCGGCGTGCAGGACGTAGGTGACCACCGAGTAGCGCCGTCCGGCCTCGCGGGCCGTGTCCCGGTGGCGCAGCACCTCCCCCATGTCGACCTCGGTGTCCAGGAAGACCGGTGAGAACGAGCGGATCTGCTCGAGGAAGTAGAGGGTCTGCCGTCGTTGCCGGGGAACCGGCCGGGGGGTCACGAGCCGACCGCCAGCCGGTAGACGTGCCCGAGGCTGGGGGCTTCCAGCAGGGCGGGCATGGACAGCGTCCGTCCGGTGCTGCGTTCCAGCGCCATCATCAGGGTGAGGAGGTGCACCGAGTCCCAGCCGGGCACCTGGTCGAAACCGGCGTCCATGTCCGCGGCGGTGATCTGCAGGCCGACCTCGTCGCACACGAGGGTGACGAATTCGTCGACGGTGTTCACTCGGTGGTCCCTTCGGCGGCTGTCAGCAGACGGATGTGGTCCGGGGGAGGGGAGATGTCGGTGAGGTCGTGGCAGAAGACGGTGCCGGTGTCGTCCTGGGAGAGCGGGGTGAAGCCGTTGCGGGCGTAGAAGTCGGCGACCTTGCCGTTCTTCGCGGTCGGCCGGTAGTGCCCGAGCACTCGGGCCGCTCCGGTGGCCGCGGCGTGCCGCAGCACCTCGGTCAGGCAGGCCTGTTCGATGCCGCGCGCGAAGACACGGCAGCTGAGCAGGAAGTTGTCGATCTCGAGGTCCGTGCCGGTGCGGCGCAGGAACACCGCTCCGACGAGTCCGTTCACTCCGAACCGGTCGCCGGCGTGGATGCCGTGAACGGAGGCGGTGGGATCGTCCAGGAGCCGGGTCACGTCGGTCTGCTGCAGGCGCCGGGTGGTCAGGTTGAACTGGTTGGTGCGCAGTGTCATCTGGGAGATCCGTGGCACCTCGGCGGCCTCGACGGGGCCGAAGCGGACCCACACCCGGAGTTCGCGCAGGTAGTCCTGGAGCGAGTCGAAGCTCTGCAGGAAGTCGTTCCTGGCCAGTTCGTCACGGTACTTGGCGGGGCGTTGCCGGTCCTCGTCGGTGACCTGCGGCACGTCGAACCAGCCGTCCCGCAGCAGCCGTTCCACGTGCAGGGCCGGTTCGGTGTCCACCTGCACCACGGCCACCTGGGGCAGTTCGCTGCGGACGAGTCCGCACTCGAAGGGGCTGTCGTCGACGAACACGACGCTGTCGACGCCGAGGTTGAGGTCGGCCGCGAGTTCGGTGAGGTTGTCGTGCTTGGGTCGCCAGTTGGCGATGACGCGGACGAAGTCGTCCTCGCGGAGCGTGAGGTCGGGGTGGGTGCGCAGGGTCTCGCGGACCGGGTCCAGGTCGTTCTTGCTGACCGCGGCCACCAGGACGCCCTGGGACGCCAGCTGTCGGACGACCTTCTGGAAGGCTTCGAAGGCCTCGCCCCGATAGGTGCCCGCGACCTCGATGTTCTCGGAGCCGCACTCGCCGAGGATTCCGCCCCACACGGTCTCGTCCAGGTCCAGGGCCAGGACCTTCCTGGTGCGGCCGGCGAGGTTCCTCGCCAGGTGCCCGACCTGGCGGGCGTAGCGGGCGAGCAGGGCCGGGGACAGGTGGGCCTTGGCGTACCTGCTCAGGCGTGCCTCGGTGAGCGGGATGCCTTCGGTGAGCAGGGCGTCCAGGTCGAGCACGACGACGCCGGGGTGGCGGTCGACGAGCCGCAGGAGGGCGGCGTTGGCCTCCCGCCAGGCGGCGCTGAGGTGGGCGCGGGAACGGTGGTCGACCAGTTGGGCGAGGATGGTGTGGGGCAGCGGAAGGGTGTTGAGGACGAGGGTGCCGCCACGGGCGGCACACTGCTCGGCCAGGCCCCGGACCAGGCCCACCTTCGCCTGGATCGCGGACGCCAGGTCGGCGGCCCGCCAGGGTGTGGGCACCTCGTCGAGGACCGCCATGTGGTCCAGGACGCACAGCACGAGATCGGGCGAGCCGGACCACAGGTCGCTGTCGGGAGTGGACAGTTCGGCCACGTAGCTGCCGAACTCGGCGAAGTGCGGCCGCAGCAGCAGGCCGTGCCGGGCGAGTTCGCCGGTCAGTGGGGCGAGCAGGCCCGACAGGGTCGCGTTTCCCGTGACCGACACCCGGATCTGCGGGACGTCGGGGTGTTCCTTGGCGATCTGGTCGCCGTCGAGGCCGGCCAGCAGTTGCCCGGCGCGCACGAGGTCCTCGTCGGTGAGGCCTGTCAGCAGGCGGCTCACCTCCGGGTAGCGCGCGGTGAGGGTGCCCGAGCGGTGCGCCGCGGTGAGCTCGGCGAGCGTCTCCATCCGTTTCAGACCTTCCCCAGGGCGAAGCCGGCTTTGATCCACTTGCTGGACTCGATCGCGATGCCGATGGCCCGGTCGCCGGGGACCATCTCCGGGAGGACGCGCTCCAGTTGGATGAAGGGCGCCGCGTTGCCCGTGTTGGCGATCTCGGTGACGCAGCTGACCTCCTCGGCGCCGGGCAGTCCGAGTTCGGTCACGATGCGGGGGGTCATCGTCCCGGAGAGCTGGGGCGGGAGCAGGTAGTCCACATCGGTCTCGGTCCAGTCCAGTCGGTCCAGGAGTTCCTTGAGGACCTCGGTGGCCATGCCGGGCACCAGTTGCTCGATGGCTTTGTAGTCCTCCTGCAGCGCGGAGTCGCCGGGCCGCCGGTTGGCCTGGCCGTACCAGTCGACGACCTGGCCCGGCGCGCGGCCCAGCCCGGTCAGCCGGTTGAGGATCCCGTGGACGAGGGCGGCGTCGGCCACCGGTTCGGTGGTCAGGACGGCGGCTCCGGCGCCGTCGCCGAACAGCACCACGTTCACCAGCTCGGTGGGGGCCATGGCCTTGAGGTCGAAGTCGACGTCGAAGTGCTTGGCGCAGACGTCGCCGCCGAGGACCAGCGCGGTCCGGTGCTCGCCGGTGAGCAACAGCTGCCGCCCGACGTCGAGCGCGCCGACGGCTCCCGTGCATCCGGACTGGAGTTGGTAGGTGGGGATGTCGTTGATGCCGAGGCGCTCGGCGATCATGTTGACCGTGGCGGGCATCAACTGGTCGGGGGTGGCGGTGCCCATGACCATCACATCGACGTCGTCGGGGCCGAGCCCCGCCGTGTCCAGCGCTCGGCGGGCGGCCTCCGCGCCGAGTTCGGCGAGTGAGGAGCGGACTTCGCCGCTCTCCAGGTCGACGGCCAGGTGGCGCGATCGGGTGCCGATGAACACGTCGACCCACTGCTGCCAGGACGCGTCCATGTTGAACCGGCGGGCCAGGGCCGCGTTGTCCACGGGCGGACCCGGTAGCGCCGACCCGGCCGCCAGGACGCGTACCTCAGGCGTGCTCATAAGTGCTTCCCTTCGGCGAATCCACGCAGGTCGCAGACGAACAATCTGATTCCATGACGAATCTGAACAGTTGGGCTAAAGCCGCCCTGAAGATCTTCCGAAGCGGACGGTGACCGGCGGCCGGACGTGCGCGGGGCCGGCCTCGAGGCCGGCAGCGGAGCCACGGCGGCCACCGGGCCGTCGGGCCCGTTCAGCCGCTCGAGGACATTCGCTCGGCCATCCGCGCCTGGAATGCCTGGAGGTAGGCGAAGTCGAGGTACTCGCGTCCGCCCGTCAGCAGGCCGTCACGCAGTTCGAGGAAGAAGGCGTAGCGGTTACGGAAGTCCAGGCCGAGGGTGGATCCCTCACCGAAGGCCTCGATCACCACCCGCTCCCCCTCGGCGAGCACGCTCTGGATCCGGTAGACCAGCCCGTCGCCCCAGACGTCCCGCATCCGGCCCACTCCCGCGAGGAACTGCTCCCTGTCCTGGACCTCCGGCAGGGGGTGGTGGCTCGCCGGGGTGGCGGCCGCGACCCGCCACGCGAAGTCCGGGGCGAGCACCTTCTCCACGGAGGCCACGTCCCCCTGCCCGACGGCGTACAGAAAATCCTGTGCGACCTGCTTGTTCTGCTCCATGCCCGTCCTCTCCCGGTGGGTCCGGTGGTGAGCACGGAAGTTAGGAAGACCGCCTTAAGCAGGTCTGGGGCGGGCCTAAGGCGGGCCGGCGCGCCCGTCGCCTTTAGAGGCCGACAAGACAGGCCTAAGTGGAGGCGGTCACGGTCTGCGGACAAGCGTGGTCCGTGATGATGAGGAGCCGTCCATGATGACCGAACCGCCGGAGACCACAGAGGAGCTCGGACGTCGGTGGAGTCTGTTCCAGCCCTGGCTGCAGGAGGACCCGGTCTCGCAGTTCGCCAAGCTCCGCGAGTCGGCTCCGATCGTGCGTTCCGAGGAGTTCGGCGGCTTCTGGATTCTCACGCGGTACGACGACATCGAGTGGGCGGCCAAGAACCCCGAGATCTTCTCGAACGCGAAGGTCAGCATCCCGCACATCCAGCTGTACGCGGACAAGCAGATCCCGGTCCAGATGGACGGCGAGGAGCACCGGCTGTGGCGCCAGACGCTGACCACGGTGTTCAATCCGTCCGTGGTCAACCAGCTCACCCCGCAGATCCGCGAGGCGGCCGTCGACCTGATCGAGCCGATCGCGAAGCAGGGCAGCTGTGAGGCGATCGCCGACTTCGCGGTCCCGCTCCCGGCCGAGACCTTCCTGATCAACTTCGGAATCGGTCGCGAGAACCTCCAGCAGCTCCTCGATCACAAGGACTGGCTGCGCAAGAACGCGCTGGGTGGCAACACGGACGAGGACAGGTACGCGGCGAGCAGACCCCTGTGGACGTTCTTCTCCGACGCCGTCGACCGGCGCCGCAGCGAGGGCTACGCCGACCGCTACGACGTGATCAGCCTGCTGCTGAAGACCCGGTTCGAGGGGCGCGACCTGACCCAGGACGAGATCGTCAACGTGGTCTTCATGACGATGCTGGCAAGCCTGGACACCACCAACTCGATCCTGGGCCTGATCCTCCTGTACCTCGCGGAACACCCGGAGGTACAGGACCTGATCGTCGCGTCTCCCGAGAGGATCCCGCTGGTCATCGAGGAGCTGATCCGGTTCCAGGCCATGGGCAGTTCGGCGCGTGTGCTCGCCCGGGACGTCGAGCGGCACGGCGTCACCCTGCGCGCCGGCGAACAGGTGCTGATGTCGTGGGGCATGTCGGGACGCGACCCGCGGGCCTTCGACCGCCCGGACGAGGTCGACTTCGATCGCTCGGCGGTTCGCCACCTGAGCTTCGGCATCGGACCGCACCGGTGCCTCGGCATGCATCTCGCACGGCGGATCCTCAAGGTCGCCCTGGAGGAGTGGCACCAGCGCATCCCGCGCTACCACGTGACGCCCGGATCGACGCGCCGCCACCACTACTCCCCCGTGCGCGGTATGAACCGCCTCGACCTGACGGTCGGGTGACGCACATGGTCCACATTCGCGTCGACCGGACGCGGTGCAACGGGCACGGCCTGTGCGAGACGGTCAGCCCCGGGGTCTACGAGGTCAACCCGGACACGAGCTTCAACGAGGCGGGCGAGTTCGACGTGGCGGACGTCCTTCGCGCGGCCGCCCGCAGCGGAGCGAACGCCTGCCCGGAGGGCGCCATCACCGTCGTCGAGAAGCCGACGGACTGACCTCCGGGCGCACGAGCGACCGGGCGTGCGGGCGTGTCCCCCTTCCACGCCGCACGCCCGGTCGCACTCCTTTTCACGCCCCGGCGGGGCCGGTGGCCCGGAACAGTCGATTCGCCAGCGCGGCCCGCGACTTGATCCCCAGTTTCCGGTAGATGTTGGTCAGGTGCACGTCCACGGTACGGGGGCTGAGAGAAAGGGTCTCCGCGATGTCCTTGGTCCGCTCGCCCTTTCCGGCCAGCCTGGCGATCTCGATCTCGCGGGCGGTGAGCAGCGCCGCCACGTCGCCGGGTTCCGAGGCGGCCTCCGCGTCTTCGATCAGGCGGTCGAGCCGGCGCTGGTACCTCTTCGCGTTCTCGTACTCGTGCCGCGCGCCGCACCGACGGGCGAGTTCCCTGGCGAGGGCGAGCAGGGTCGCCGCCTCGTCGTACCGGGCGCAGTCCGAGGCGCTGGCGGCTGCCAGGATCAGCGTCCGCGCATGGGCCACGAGCATCTTGGCCGCCGAGAACAGGTCGGCGGCGCTCCGGTATTCGAGCATGGCGGCCTCGTGGTCACCGGTGGCGCTCAGCACGTGCGCCTTCGCGCTCATCGCGAAGGCGCCGTGCGAGGGCACTCCGGTGGACAGGGCGGCGGAGTGCGCCGATCCTGCCCATGTCGCGGCGGCGGCGGTGTCCCCGGCGGCCACCGCGGCCGCGGTCAGCTTCTCGAAGCAGCGCGCCCGCTGCATGAGCGGCACCCTTGGCAGGTTCGGACCGTGCCCGGCGTCGAGCAGCAACGCACGGCAGCCGTGCGGGTCGCCGGCCGTCAGGACGGCGTCGGCGAAGATCAACACCGCTTCGATGCCCCGGTAGAAGCAGTCGGAGGACAGCAGCCCGAGTGCCTCCTCGGCGAGGGCGACCGCCTTCTCGGGGTGGGCGTGGCCCTCGGTCGCGGAGACGCAGGCGGCCTGCCGGGCGAGGGTCAGCCCCAGCACATGGTCGGCACCCATCACCCGGGCCAGATGGCCCGCCTCGGCCGCGGTGTGCAACGCGCTCTCGAGCGGCCCGATCTGGTGGTAGACGGTGCTCAGTCCCAGAAGCATCACGGGAACGTGATGGTGCGCCCTGGAGGCGCGCGCGATCGAGACACCGCGCGTGAAGTGCCGTTTCGCCTGCGCGAAGCGGTCCAGGTGGACTTCCGCGCCACCGAGCATGGCGAGGTAGTCCGCATGCTCGCCGAGTTCCGCGTCGGGCAGCATGTCCACGATGGACGCGCAGACGGTGGCGGCTGCTTCGGCGCCGCCGACGTCGCCGGTGAAGAGCCGTTCGAGCGCCAGGGCGGCGAGCGCTCCCGCCTCGTTGGCGCGGTCCTCGTGCTGCTGGGACAGCCGCACGCAGCGTTCCATCAGGGTGGTCGAGTCCAGCCTCCGCTGCATGCTCATCACGAACTGCCGGGCGAGGATGAGTTCGACCGCCTCGGTGGATGTGTCGGAGGGCAGCTGCGCCAGTTCGTCCTCGAGGAGGCGGCCCGCTTCGACGTGGTGGCCCAGCAGGTTCTCCAGCTGGGCACACAGGATCACGGCCGACGCGCGTACCCGCGGAGGGCAGGGCGGGATCTGGTCCAGCGTCCGCAGGTAGAGCTCGCGGCTCTCGGCCGTGCGCCCGGCGGCCATGAAGGCGCAGGCCAGCTTCAGGGAGAGCTGGAGCCGCTCGGCGCGGTGGCGCCCGTCGTCCGGAAGGGTGTGCAGCATGGCCCTCAGCCAGCGCACCGACGACGAGGGGTCCGAGCGGACGGCGTGGTCCGCGACCCGCACGAGTGTCGGCAGGTCCTGCGGTTCCAGATGGTCGAGCAGACATTCGACGTGCGCGGCCTGGCTCGCGACCGGGGC
This sequence comes from Streptomyces sp. NPDC052016, assembly GCF_044548445.1. NCBI lineage: Bacteria > Bacillati > Actinomycetota > Actinomycetes > Kitasatosporales > Streptomycetaceae > Streptomyces > Streptomyces sp. NPDC052016. The sequence continues at coordinate 8,118 of NZ_JBIUBX010000054.1, read as the reverse complement.
GTTCCGGTCGAGGAGAACCCGCAGAGCCCTGCGATGGGCGGACAGCCGCCAGAGGGGGTCGGTGTGGGCGCACACGAGACGCCGGACGACCGGATGGCGGAAGGTGTACTGGGCACGTGTACCGACCGGGCGGAGGATGTCCCGTCCGAGGAGACGGGCGACGGATCGCCTCACCTCATCGGAGCCGAGTTCCGCGACGGCCGTCAGGGCCGCGAGATCGAAGCGGTCGCCGATCACCGCCGCGGCCGTCACCACGGTCTTCTCGTCGGTGTTCAGTGCGGCCAGTTCACCGAGGAGCATGTCGGTCCCCAGTTCGGCGTCGCATTCCACCGACTTCGACGACGCCTCCGGGTCTCCGTGGGCCAGCATCAGCAGGTAGGCCGGATTTCCGTCGCTCTGACGGTGCAGGTGACGCAGACGCTCGTCGTACGGCGGAAGGCCGAGGATCTGCGACGACTGGCTCAGCGACAGCGCGCCCAGTTCCACGCGCTCCACCGTGCCCAACGCGACTCCGTGGGCGAAGGAACTCCTCAGCCGGGCGGAAGCCTGCCGGTTGCGGTGCGCGATCACCAGCAGCAGCCGGGGGACGGGGAACCGGACCAGGTGGTCGAGCAGTTCCACGGAGTCCGGATCCGCGTGGTGGAAGTCGTCGAGGACCAGGACCATCCCCGGCCCCGCGGAGTGCGCGAGGAGCGTCCGGACCGCTTTGCGGAATTGGACGCGCTCCGGCGACGTGAGCTTGTTCGTGCTGCCGTCCCATGACGGAGTGTCGACGAAAGCACCCCGTAACAACTGTGCGCTGTCAGCGGGAAGGCGGTCGATGAGATCGAGCGCCGTGGGACTGCTCAACGCGTGGACGAACGGATGGAAAGGTATCTCCCGTTCCTCATCGACGCAGCGGCCGGATAATAATGTGACGTTTCTTTGGCAGGCCTCTTGCGCCAGGTCGGAGACGAGCCGAGACTTGCCAGTCCCAGGCGCTCCCACCACTTCCACGATGCGTCCCGTATTGCTGCCGATCGAGTCCAGCGCCGTGAAAAGCCGCTGCAGTTCCTCTCCTCGAACGGAACCGGAACATCCCCTTTTCTGGTCTTCCTGATGCCTCACCAGGACCATCCCCCGTGTCGGTTAAGGCTCTTCCTTATCCGCTCAACTTTCGTTGAGTCTACAGCGGCATGCGATCGCATTGAGGGCAAGGACGGTCAGTCGTCGGTCCAGCGGCAAACGGTCCAGCGGCAGCGCCGAGCGGGGCGGCCGGCGCCCCCGTAGCGCGGCGAGCGCGGGACGCGCGACCGGTTCGGCGGTCTGCGGGGTGGGTCCTTGGGCAGGTGGCTCCCCGGAGCCGGACGGTGATCCCCCGGCCGGGCGCGCGACGGGCGCGGCTCGCGGGGCACGGGTCCCCTCGGTTGGTTCCGGTGCCCGTGTCCGGTCGAATCCGGTGCCCGTGCCCGGTCGAATCCGGTGCCCCTCTCTGTGGCCGTGGCCCGTCGGATCCGGTGCCCCTGTCCCCTCAGATCCGGTGCCCCTGTGCCGTCAGCCACCGATGGACGGTCTCCTTGTCCGCCGGAGTGATCCGCACCGCCCCCTCGACGTGCGGGCCCTCGTCCTCGTTGAAGGCGGTGTCGGTGACCCGGGCGGTCACCCAGTGGGCCAGGTCCAGGGCGGACCGGTCGGGCAGGGCACCCCGTTCCCATCCGGTGCGGGCCTCACGGGCCGCGGCCCTGTCGTGCCGCTCGGTCTCCTCCAGCCAGGCCTCGACGAGCCGCTCGACGGTCCTGCGCTCCTCGGACGGGGCCGGCTGATGCTGGTGCTCGCTGTTCATGGGGGCCGGGTGCCCCGGAACGGGGAGCGGGAGACGCCCGCGCACTCCTTTCCTGCGTTTCCCGCGGCTTTCCGAAGGCTTTCCTCCGGCCGGTGTCGAAGGCGCGTGCCCGGGTACTCGGGGACCTCGCCGTCACGGTTCCGCGGGGTCGGTCCGCCCGATGCGGACCGGACGACGGGGCCGACCAGGAAAAAGGGCAGGAAACAAGGGGGCAGTGATGACGCAGCACGCAGACGACAACGCTCTCGAACAGCACGCGGGCGTCGCGGAGCTGCGTCTCGCCACGGGTGATCCCGTCCCCGTCCCGCAGAACGGCGCGGTCGTCCCGCAGAACGGCGTGGCGGAGGATCTCCCTCTCGACCGCAACCAGGCGATCCTGCAGGCCGCGAAGCAGGTCGGCTCGATTCTCAAGCGCAAGGGGCACAGGTTCGCCCTGGCGGGCAGCGTCGCGGTCTACGCCCACGGCGGCACCCAGAACCTCCAGCACGACGTCGACTTCTGCTTCCGCCCCGAGGACGCGGAAGCCGTCGCGGAGACGCTGCGGGAGGCCGGGCTGCCGGTGTACGCGCCGCCGGAGGACTGGCTGCTGAAGGCGAGCTGCCTGGGACAGCAGGTCGACCTCATCTTCGAGCTCGCCCACCAGCCGGTCACGACCGAGCTGCTGGACCGGGCCGAGCCTTTGTCGGTCGACTCGGTGTTCATGCCGGTCCTGTCGCCGACCGACCTGGTGCACAGCCTGCTGGCGGCCTTCTCCGAGCACCACTGCGACTTCGGGGCGGTGCTGCCGATCGCCCGTACGCTGCGGGAGAAGGTCGACTGGGAGACGGTGCGCCGCGCCTGCGGGGACCAGCCGATGCCCGACGCGTTCTTCTACTTCCTGGAGCGGCTCGAGGTCATTCCGCCGAGGCCGAAGGAGGAAAAGTGATGAGGCCCCTCGCGGAGCACGCGGGCGGAGCCGGGAGCGCCGGCCAGGCCCCCGAGAACGTCGAATACCGCGTCGCCCACCTGCGCGACCGGCTCGCCGCGGAGGAGCTCGGTGAGCTGGGCGTACGGGCGGAGGTGCGGGCCGGATCGATCGTGGTGACCGGTACGGTGCCCTCGACGCAATGCCGGGAGACCCTGCTGCGGACCGTCGAGGAGGAACTGGCGGGGCTCGCCGTGCACACCGACGTGGTGGTGGCGGAGACCACGTCCCCCGACCACGCGGAGGACCTTCCATGATCCGGGTCGCCGCGGTGGGGGACATCCACATGGGGCCGGACAGCCAGGGTCTGCTGCGGCCGGCGTTCGAAACCCTGCCCGACTGTGCCGACATGCTGCTGCTGGCGGGCGACCTCACGCGTCACGGCACGCCGGAAGAGGCGCGGGTGGTGGCGCAGGAGGTCCGTGGGCTTCACGTGCCGGTCGTGGCGGTGCTCGGCAACCACGACCACCACGACGAGCAGCCCGAGAAGGTGGCCGACATCCTCAAGGACGCGGACGTGACCGTTCTGGAGGGTGACGGCACGATCGTCGAGTGCGGCGGGACGCGCGTGGGCGTCGCCGGGACGAAGGGCTTCTGCGGCGGGTTCGTGGGGCGCAGCGCCGGGGAGTTCGGCGAACCGCTGATGAAGGAGTTCGTCCGCTACACCCGCCGCAGCGCCGACGGTCTGCGCACCGCGCTGGAGGAGCTGGGCAAGGAAGGCTGCGAGGTGCGGGTGGCGCTCACCCACTTCTCGCCCGTGGCCGACACGCTGGCCGGTGAGCCGCTGGAGATCTACCCGTTCCTCGGCAGCTACCTGCTGGCCGAGGCGATCGACACGGCGGGCGCCGACCTGTCCGTCCACGGGCACGCCCACATGGGCACGGAACACGGGATGACCGCGGGCGGCGTCCGCGTGCGGAACGTGGCGCAGCCGGTCATCAAGCGGGCGTTCAACGTGTACCAGTTGCACACCGACTGACGCCGGCGCCGCCGCGTCGCCTCCCGGTCGGGATCGGCAGTGCAAACGTGCCGTCGCCGTCTTTCGGTTGCGCCGGAGGCGTCCGGTGGTGCGTCCCGCGTCCGGCGGCACGGACACGGTCCGGCTCACGCCGTGGCGCTGACACGTTCAGGTGATGATCGAGCGGACCGGTCCGCCGGCCGGCCGTGCGCCCGTATCCAGGGCGCATGGACAATTCCGATGCCTCTGTAGACCCCTCCCCGCGTACGGTCTCCCGCCGGCGGTTCACGGCCGCGGCCGGCACGGCCGGGGCCGCGCTCGTGACCGCCGTCCCGGTCCCGGCGGCGGCCCTGCCGCAGGCCCCCTGCCCGCCGACGCCGACCGCCGACTGGGCCACGTGCCTGGCGGTCGCCCGGGCCCTGCTGGTGGTCGACGAGGAGGACCGGCCGCTCGTGCCCGGCTACCGCGAGATCCTCGGCTCCGGGTTGCCGCGCTCCGGGACGAGGACCGCGAAGAAGGTGCTCGTGGTGGGCGCTGGGCCGGCGGGGCTGGTGGCCGCCTGGCTGCTGAAGCGGGCCGGACACCAGGTCACGCTCGTGGAGGCCAACGGCAACCGGGTCGGCGGCCGGATCAAGACCTTCCGTACCGGCGGGCACGAGCACGCGTCCCAGGCGTTCGCCGATCCGCGCCAGTACGCGGAGGCGGGGGCCATGCGGATCCCCGGCAGCCATCCGCTGGTGATGGCCCTGATCGACCAGCTCGGCGTCGAGCGCCGCCGGTTCCACCTCGTCGACGTCGACGCCCAGGGCAAGCCGGTCAACAACGCCTGGCTCCACGTCAACGGCGTGCGGGTGCGGCGTTCCGAGTACGCCCGGTCGCCGCGCAGGGTCAACCGGTCGTTCGGTGTACCCCGACGGTACTGGGACACTCCGTCCTCGACGATCCTGCGGGAGGCCCTGGACCCCGTCCGCGACGAGTTCAGCACCGTCGGCGCGGACGGCCGGCGCGTCGACAAGCCGATGCCGGAGCGGGTACGGGGCTGGGCACGGGTCGTGCGGAAGTACGGGGACTGGTCGATGTACCGGTTCCTGACCGAGGAGGCCCGTCTGGACGAGCGCACCATCGATCTCGTCGGCACCCTGGAGAACCTCACCTCGCGACTGCCGCTGTCCTTCATCCACAGCTTCATCAGTGCCTCGCTGATCAGCCCGGACACCGCGTTCTGGGAGCTGGTCGGCGGCACGGCGACGCTGCCGGACGCGCTGCTGCGGGAGGTGTCCGACGTGCTGCGCCTCGACCGGCGCGCGACCCGCATCGAGTACTGGGCTCCGGACCGGCACGGCGCCGACGGCGCCGAGGGCTCGCCGCACGTGCGCGCGGACGGCCCGCACGTGTGGATCGACACCGTGTCCGAGGGCCGCGACGGGAAGGTGGTGCGCGAGCAGTTCACGGGTGACGTCGCGATCGTCACCGTGCCGTTCTCCGGGCTGCGGCAGGTGCAGGTCAGCCCGCTGATGTCGTACCGGAAGCGGCGGGCCGTCGCCGAGTTGCACTACGACAGCGCGACCAAGGTGCTGCTGGAGTTCAGCCGGCGCTGGTGGGAGTTCACGGAGGCCGACTGGAAGCGGGAACTGGACGCCGTACGGCCGGGTCTGCACGACGACTACCGGGCCGGCCGGGCGCCCGCCGACGGGAGTCTGCTGGGCGCGCACCCCTCCGTGCCGCCGGGGCACATCAGCGCGGCACAGCGGGTGCACTACGCCGCCAACCGGTGGGTGACCCGGGACCAGCCCGAGGCGGCGCACATCGTCGGCGGGGGCTCGGTCTCCGACAACTCCAACCGTTTCATGATCAACCCGTCCCACCCGGTCGACGGCAGCCGGGGCGGTGTCGTGCTCGCCTCCTACAGCTGGGCCGACGACGCGTCGCGCTGGGACTCCCTCGACGACGACGCCCGCTACCCGCACGCGCTGCGCGGTCTGCAGCAGGTGTACGGACAGCGCGTCGAGGCCTTCTACACGGGCGCCGGCCGCACCCAGAGCTGGCTGCGCGATCCGTACGCCTACGGCGAGGCGTCCGTTCTGCTCCCCGGCCAGCACACGGAACTGCTGGCCGCCATCCGCACGCCCGAGGGGCCGCTGCACTTCGCGGGCGACCACACCTCGGTCAAGCCCTCGTGGATCGAGGGGGCGGTGGAGTCGGCGGTGCGGGCGGCGCTGGAGGTGCACATGACGTGAGGTCGACGCCGGGGCAGGTTTTGAACACGTTCAAATAGGCAGTAGGCTCCCCTTCGTACGAGGAGGGGAGCCTCTCGATGAAGATCGTCATACCCGGGGGTACCGGGCAGGTGGGGACCGTGCTGAGGCGGGCGCTGGGCGCCGCGGGGCACGAGGTGGTCGTGCTGAGCCGCCGGCCGGCGGCCCCGGGAGAGGTCGCCTGGGACGGCCGGACGCCGGGGCCCTGGACGGAGGAGGTCGACGGCAGCGATGTCGTGATCAACCTGGCGGGCCGCAGCGTCGACTGCCGCTACACCCCCGCCAACCTCCGCACGATGATGGACTCCCGGGTGCACTCCACCCGGGTCGTGGGGGAGGCGATCGCCCGGGCCGCCCGGCCTCCTCGCCTCTGGCTCCAGATGAGCACCGCCACGATCTACGCCCACCGCTTCGACGCGCCGAACGACGAGACCACCGGAGTCATCGGAGGCGCCGAACCCGGTGTCCCCGGCTACTGGTCCTACAGCATCGACATCGCCAGGAACTGGGAACGGGAGCAGAACGACGCCGACACGCCGCACACCCGCAAGGTGGCCCTGCGCTCCGCCATGGTGATGAGCCCGGACCGCGGCGGCGTCTTCGACGTCCTGTCCAGGATGACCCGCCTCGGCCTCGGAGGTCCGGTCGCGGGCGGCGCCCAGTACGTGTCGTGGATCCACGACCACGACTTCGCCCGCGCGGTCGAGTTCCTGACCGGCCGGGAGGACATCACCGGCCCGGTGAACCTCGCCGCCCCCACCCCCCTCCCCCACCGCGCCTTCATGCGTGCGCTGCGCTCCGCCTGGGGCGTCCCGGTGGGGCTGCCCGCGACCCGGTGGATGGCCGAAGCCGGCGCCTTCGTCCTCCGCTCGGACACCGAACTCCTCCTCAAGAGCCGCCGGGTCGTCCCCGGCCGTCTCCTGGAGGAGGGCTTCGCCTTCGGGCACCCCGAGTGGCCGGAGGCGGCGGAGGACCTCGTACGGCGGGCGCGCGGTTGAGGGAGTGTACGGGCGGGAGGGCGTTCCCCGTCCCGCCCGGACACGAGCCGCGCGGACGCGCTACGGGGGAATGCGTCCGCGCGGCGTTCCATGGGGCCGGGGGTCAGCCGGTCGCGCGTACCGCTTCGCGGATCAGGTCCGCGACCTCCTTCGGCCGGGAGACGGCGACGGCGTGCGAAGCGCCCTCGAGTTCGACGACGGTCGCGCCGGCCCGCTTGGCTCCGAAGCGCTCGACCTCGGGGTTGATCGCCTCGTCCGCGGCGGCGACGAGGGCCCAGGAGGGCTTGGTCTTCCAGGCGGCCGCGGCGGCGGTCTCCTCGAACGCGGCGGCGGCGAGCGGACGCTGGGACGCGGCGAGGACCTTGGTGACGTCGGCCGGCACGTCGGCGGCGAACACCGACGGGAAGGCGTCCTCGGCGATGGTGACCTCGACGGCCGGCTCGCCGCCCGGGACCGGGTACGTCCACTGCTTCAGGCTGCCGACCAGCGGGGAGAGCGGGAAGCGGCCCTGCAGCTCGCCCAGGCTCTCGCCCTCCTCCAGGACGTAGGCGGCGACGTAGACCAGGCCGACGACGTTCTCGGTGGTGCCGGCGACGGTGATGAGGGCTCCGCCGTAGGAGTGGCCGACGAGCACGACGGGGCCGTCGATCTGGGCGGCGACGGAGGCGACGTACGCGGCGTCGGAGGCCAGTCCGCGCAGCGGGTTGGGCGGGGCGATCACCGGGATGCCCTGCTCCTGCAGCTCGGCGATGACGCCGGACCAGCTGCCGGCGTCGGCGAACGCGCCGTGGACCAGGAGGACGGTCGGGGTGGTGGTCATGGCTGTGCTGTCTCCTCGGTCAGGCGGTGTGCAGGTCGGCGCGCAGGGTGCGGACGGCCAGCGCGATGGCGGCCTCGGCGGCGTGGGTCGAGCGCAGGGCGTTGAGCATCACGAAGTCGTGGATGACGCCCTGGAAACGGACGGCGGTGACCGGGACGCCCGCCTCGCGCAGCTTGTTGGCGTAGGCCTCGCCCTCGTCGCGCAGCACGTCGGCCTCGGCGGTGATGACGAGGGCCGGGGGCAGGCCGGTGAGCTGCTCGGTGGTGGCGCGCAGCGGGGACGCGGTGATCTGGGCGCGCTC
>NZ_JBIUBX010000053.1:0-19484 GCF_044548445.1 Streptomyces sp. NPDC052016 | reverse complement strand
CGCATCAGCGTGCTGTTCGCGATGCTCCGCGACGGCACCTTCTACGAACCCAGAACCCCACGCCTCGCTTGACGAAAGACATAGAGGCACCCCCCGCGAACACCAGGGCCGCACCCTCTACCTTCTGCCGCCCGAGACCGCCGAGGACGCCGAGAGCGCGCCGGCGTCGCCGCCTACGGGCTCCTGGCCCACACCCACGACGGCTACGGCGACTCCGAAGATCACGGACAGCCAATACGCCGTCCTGCCTGCGGCGAAGCAGGCCGCGGGACGCAGGCGATGACCGGTGCCACCCCACCGGGCTCGCCGGCTCATTACAGCACGGGGATACCCAACCCTCCGGTCCTGTCGAACCGCCGTTCTCCATACCTGAGCTGTCGGCCAGCGCACGGCGCCTGACCTGGCAGCAGCGCGCTGCCCTGCGGGTTCTCGCCCGGACGCCCAGCCGTGTCCGGCAGCGGAGCAACGGTTCGCACTTTGTGGACACCCAGACTTCGTCGCACATCGCGATGAGCACGTGGAACGCCCTTGAGCGCAAGGGCCTGGCGTACCGCGACCGCACCGCCGACCCCGCGTCTGTCATCGGTCAGCGGCTGGCACTGACCCACAAGGGACTGGCCGTCCTCAACCACCTTTCCCGCGCCACATACCCCTCCTCGGCGACCCAACTCTGGCCACCCGCGCCGCCGCCGCATTTCACCGCACGCCCCAGCGCCCCAGACGCTCGCGCACCCCGTGCCCGTCGCCGCTGACGGCCCGCGCACCTCAAGCCCCCTGCGCGACATTTCCGCCCGCCCCGTCCATTCCCAGCCACAGGGCGGGCCGAACCGCGGCGCCGCCAGCGCGACGTGGACGGCACACGGCTATCCCCTACTGCCCCCTTCCGGAGTCCCTCCGTGCTCAATCCGCCTCCTGCCACGAAGGTGTTGTCGGTCTCCGCCGCCGACGGCACTCCCCTGTCCGTCTACCGCGACATCCCCACTCACCCGCGATCCGACGGCGCGACGATCGTGCTGGTGCACGGCGCGTCGGTCACCGCGGACCTATGGCGCGTCCACGCCCGGCACCTGACCGGCCTCGGCTTCAGCGTCGTGCGCTACGACCAACGCGCACACGGCCGCAGCCCGCGCGGCGACGCACCGCTGACCATCGAGCAGCTCGCCGACGACCTGCACCAGATCATGCGCGCCCTCGCCCCTACCGGGCCGCTGGTGCTCGCCGGTCATTCCCTGGGCGCCCTCGTCCTGCAGGAATTCGCCGCCCTGCATCCCCAGCTCCTGCCCCGGATCCGGGGCGTGGTGCTGCTGTCGGCCACCGCCCACGGAGCGAGCGTTTTGCCCGGCCGCAGCCCGCGTGCCCTGCTTCTGGCCGCCGGACGCGGCCTGTTCGCCCTGGTCTGCACCCAGGCGCCCCGGGCCGTGGACCTGGTGCGACGCCTGCTGCCCGACACCCACCGCTACGCCCTCACCCCTCACCCCAGCGCCGAACAGGCCGAGGGACCGCCGCCGTGCCGCCACGGCGTACGCCACACCCATACCGCGGATCTCGCCGCGCTCTGGCAGTCCCTGCGCCACTACCGGGCACGGCACTTGCACGCGCTGGAGCACCTCGGCGGACGGCTGCTGCTGATGGCCGGCGCGGACGACCAGCACATCCCCGCCGCCCACACCGCACAACTGGCCGAGCGCCTGACCGCCGCCCGCCTGGAGATCGTCCCCCGCACCACGCACGCCCTGCCCATCCGCCACCCCGCACTCATCAGCGCCCGCATCGCCCACCTCGCCGCCGGGCCACACCCCCTCCCCCGCCTTGCCAAGGACCCGTCATTTCCGAACTCCCCACTTTCCGAGCCATTTCACTAGGCGCCGGCATTCAATCCAGCGCCATGCTCGCCCTGTCAGCGGAAGGCATCCTCCCCAAGGTCGACTACGCCATTTTCGCCGACACAGGCTGGGAACCCAGAGCCGTCTATGCCCACCTGGACCGCCTAGAACGCGAAATAGCCGAACCCGCAGGCATACCCATCCTCCGCGTCTCCTCTGGGAACATCCGCAAGGACGCCCTGGACCCGGAACACCGCTTCGCCTCCATGCCCCTCTACATCCTCAACAAGGATGGCAGACCCGGGATGACCCGGCGCCAGTGCACCGGGGAATACAAAATAAAACCAATCAAGAAGAAAGTCCGGGAACTCCTCGCCTACCCCTATCCGGCACGCGTCCCCAAGGGCATCTTCGTCGAGCAGTGGGTCGGCATCTCCACCGATGAATTCCATCGGGCCAAGGACGCCGACGTGCAGTACATGCGCAACCGGCACCCGCTCATCGACATGGGCTGGTCGCGGTCCGACTGCGTCCGCTACCTGACCTCGCTCGGCCTGGCCGACACCCCGAAATCGAGCTGCCTCGGATGCCCATTCCACGGCAACGCCCAGTGGCGCCATATCCGCGACACCTCCCCCGAAGAGTGGGAGGACGTGGTGGAGTTCGACGCGGCCATCCGCAGGGGAAATGCCCGCGCCAACGCCACCGGCGACAGGCTGCTGGGCGAGGCGTTTCTCCACCGCTCCCGCGTCCCGCTTAGCGAAGCCCCGATCGATCACGTCACCGCCGCTGAATGGGCAGCGATGCAGCAGGAACTCACCGACACCGAACCGGACCTTCAGGAGCTGGAGCAGGGCGTCATCGACGGCTGCTCCCCATGGGCCTGCCGCGGGGAAGTCGCACCAGTACAGGACGACTTCGGACGGGCTTCTTGATCCTGGACTTGTTTGCGGGACCGGGCGGATGGAGCCACGCACTTCACGTCCTCGGCGTACGGGATATCGGGCTGGAATGGGACGAATGGGCCTGCAAGACCCGTGCGGCAGCGGGGCAGTTGACCCTTCGCACGGACGTGGCCCTGTATCCCGTCCGGCCGTTCCTCGGACGGACCGTCGGGCTGATCGCGAGCCCGCCCTGCCAGGCGTGGTCGATGGCCGGTAAGCGCCTTGGCCTGGTGGACCAGCCGCTGGTGCACCAGGCGGTCGCGGACCTCGCGGCCGGGCGCGACACCCGCGCCAAGCTGCTCGCCGCCTGCCGGGACGAGCGCAGCCTTCTGGCCGCCGAGCCCATGCGCTACCTGCACGCCCTGAACACGGTGGGCGAACCAGAGTGGGTCGCCATGGAGGAGGTCCCCGACGTTCTGCCGCTGTGGCGGCAGTACGCGGCCATCCTCCGCCGCTGGGGATTCTCCGTATGGACCGGCATCCTCAATGCCGCCGACTACGGCGTGCCGCAGACCAGGCGGCGGGCGATCCTGCTCGCCTCCCGGATCCGTACGGCCGAACCGCCCCTACCGACCCATGCCCAGGTCGCCGAGCCCGAGTCACTGTTCGGGCCGGGCCGCGCCCGGTGGGTGTCCATGGCCGACGCCCTCGGCTGGGGCGCCACCGACCGGCCCGTGCCCACCGTGTGCGCCGGCGGCGGACCGGGAGGCGGCCCCGAGCCCTTCCCCTCCGGCTCCCGTGAGACACTCGCCAACGCCCGGGAGCGCGGTCTCTGGCGCCCGCAACGACCCGCCGCAGACGTGGTGCTCGAACCGCAGACTCGTGGAGCAGGCTGGACATCCAGACACGGCCCCCGCACCGCCACATCCGCGGATGCCCCGGCCCCCACCTTCACCAGTAAGGCCACGCACTGGAAGTGGTCACTACGCAGCAATAACCAGGCCAACGCCACCGTCCGCCGCGTGGACGAGCCCGCAGGCACGCTGTTCTTTGGTCACCGCGCGAACGAGTGCACCTGGATCGCCGAGCCTGCCGGCACTCCGCCAGAGAAAGGGACGGAGGCCGCGCCGGAGCCGATCCGGATCACGGCCCGGGAGGCCGGCGTCCTGCAGACCTTTCCCGCCGACTACCCGTGGCAAGGCAACAAGGGCCAGCAGTTCTCCCAGATCGGCAACGCCGTGCCCCCGCTGCTCGCCGGGCATCTCCTCGCCCCGCACCTGCGCGTGCCCCTCAACCCTGACGACTTCACCCTGGCCGCCTGATGCCACGCACCCCCGCCCCCGACGAGGACGACGACCTCGACGACCTGCCCGACACGCATCCGCCGCAGCCGGTGTACTACGCCGAGCAGGCCCTGCTCGGCGCCCTCCTCCTCGAGCCCCACCGGCTTGCCGACGTCACCGGGATCGAGCCCAACTCGTTCTCAAACTACGCGCACGGCGCCCTGTTCGCCGCGATCCGCGACCTGCCGGCCCCGGACCCGGTCCAGCACGCGCAGGACACGAGTTGGCTGAACGCGGTGCTCGCCGCCGCACGCGAGCACGCCCGCGGACTGACCGCCTCCTACCTGCACACGCTGATCCAGGTCTGCTCCTGGCCCCGCCACGCGTCCGCGTACGCGCGGATGATCGAGACCGAGCACGCCCGCCGCACCCTGCGCGCCCACGCAGAACGACTGGCCCTGACCGCGAGGGACGTCACGCTCCCGCAGCCCGTCACCGCGACCCTCGCCGCCGCCGACGCTCTCGCCCGATGCGTCGATGATCTGGCCGCCCGGTTCCCCCCACACCCCGGCTCCCTGCCCCGAACCCCCGCGCCACCGCCGGGGGACACGCACGACGGCCACGACGAGGAAGCCCTCGACGAGGAGCGGCTCCTGCTCGCGACCGCGACCGCGCATCCCGCCGAAACCGAGCAGATGCGGTGGCTGACCGTCCACGACTTCACCCAGCCCCTCCATGCCGGTCTGTGGCAGTGCCTGACCGCCCTGACCCGGCGCGGTGCCCCGGTCGACCCGGTCACCGTCCTGTGGGAGGCCCAGCAGCGGGGCCTGCTCACCACCGGCATCGAGCCGGCCCACCTGCTCGACCTCCTCGCGGGCACGGCCGGCTCTTCTCAGTACTGGGGCGAGCGCATCCTCCAACGGGCCGTCCTCCGGACCGCACGCGACGTTGGCCACCGCATCGAGGCGTTCACCGAGGATCCGGCAACAACCCCGTACCAGCTCGTCGTCGGAAGCCGCCGCGCGCTGGCTGATCTCCACGCGCTGCGCACCCGCTGGAACCACGCCAGCACGCCGACACTGACGGCCAGCCCCGCACATACCAGGGCCTCGGCGCCACCACGAGCGGGCCCACCGCGGACCACGGCTCCGTCTGCCTCGCGCATCTCCCGCTGACCCCGACCGCCTGCGGCCGGGCCCTCCGGCCCGGCCACAGGCCGAATCGAGCAACCCTCCTTGACGGCCCCCTCCATCGACGCGTACGTCCGCCTCGACACCCACCTCGCCCATCCCAGTGCTGTCACCGCCACCCTCACCGGCACGCAACACCGCACCGCCCATGCCCTTCTGACCACCCGCGGATTCGAGACCATCGACGAGCACACGCTGGTCCTCGCCCGCATCGACCACGAGGAGTCTCAATGGAGAAGTCAAGTTGGTTGCCCGCAGGCACTGACTCCGACCCCAACAGCCCTGTCGGTATCGCTTGCCTATTGAACGAAGCCTGGCTCGCCGGATGCCGCCGCCTTCGGGAAGGCTGCGCGCATGTGCCCGCGGAGTCGCAGGCTGTGAACTGGAGGCGTAGCGTGGCTACTGCTGGGACGCGTGAGCAGTAAACCGTCACCAGGAGGCGATCCAATGTCGAATTTCAGCGATCGCGAACCTTATAACCCCAGCGACAGAGCTTACGAAGGAAAAGAGGATCACGGGCGCCGCGATCCATTGGGGCGGTCACGATTCGAACAAGACAGAGACCGCATCCTTTACTGTTCCGCATTTCGTCGACTCGCTGGTGTTACGCAAACTTCCGCCGTAAGCGAAAGGCGCTTGCTTCATACCCGCCTTACACACAGTCTCAAAGTTGCTCAGATTGGTCGGCGAATATGCCAACGCCTCGCTAACGACAACCGTGATTTGGTTGCGGACGTCGGGTTGTATCCGGACGTCGTGGAAGCGGCTGGCCTCGCACATGACCTGGGGCATCCTCCGTTTGGACACGTTACAGAGAAGGAACTTGACGAGCAAACCAAGCGAGTATGCGGCGGGTTTGAAGGCAATGCACAGACGTTCCGCATTGTAACCAAGCTCGCTGTGCGCCGCGAGCCTCCGGAACGCGGCTTGGATCTCACTCGTGAAACGCTGAACGCCGTGCTTAAGTATCCGCTCCTACGGCCAGGAGAAGATGACGCTAAAGAAGCAGATCTCCCGCCGTGGACTAACAGAAGTTATGGCAGAAAGTGGGGATCATACAGTACCGAGAAACGCGACCTTCGCTTCGCCCGCCGTAGCGCGAGCGCTGCCGACCCTCACGTTCGGAGCCCAAATGCAATAATAATGGACTGGGCGGACGATATCGGGTTCGCCACGCACGATATCGACGACTACTTCCGCTCGGGAATGATCCCCCTGGAAAACCCTAAGCGGGACCTTGCGGGCATCATGGCTCACGCCGGCAAGCGCTACTCTGATTATCCGTATTTTGAATCAGATGACCTAGCTCAGGCGTATGAGGAAATTTGCAAGTTCGCCTTGCCTAGACCCTTCTCCGGCTCACGCATGGATCGATACTCAGTTCATCATTTCGCATCTACGATGATCAAGCGTGCTGTGGACGCTGTAAGCATTCAGGAAGATCCGCCATACATACACATTGGTGCCGACATCCAGTATCAGATCGAGGCACTGAAGGAGCTAACCTGGTACTACGTGATCGAGAGCCCTGCACTCGCGGTGCTACAGGAGGGCCAGCGCAGACTGGTAAATGGCCTATACGAAATGCTATATAGCTGGCTCAGCGGCTCGGGGGTCAGCCATAAGAGCCCCAGCGCGCGAATCCCCGTGGGACTAAGCTCTATCATCAAGGGCTTGGTTGAGGATGAGGATGCCGCAGGGTTGAGTCGGGACGCGCGAAATTCCCGGGCGGTATGCGACTACATCTGCACCCTCACAGAGGACCAAGCACTAGACATTTACGAGCGAATGTACGGCACCTATCGCGGGTCCCTGTTCGGCGCATGGTATTAAGACCGTGTCCTACATGGTCAGTTTGAGGAGCCGCCGCACCCGAACTGTCGTGACATTGCGTGATCGTCGGAGCGGCGGCTGAGTGCGGCCTGCCTGCGCTGGCGCCCGTCCAACCCCAGATATGTGAAGGCTCGGCACGCGCGAGTCGATGCGGACGCAACCCCGGCCTGGCGCACAGATTCTTCCCAACCTACGAATGAACCGCCCGCTACCAGTACGGATGAGACGTTCGATGACCTGGAAGAACGAGATCTCCTGGGGCGACGTCGCGGCGGTGGCCGCCGTGCTGCTGGCGATGTGGCAACTGGTCTCGTCCAGCCGGGCGTTGATTCGGGAGCGGCGGGCGGACTCATACCTGGAGCAGCTGGCCCAGATCTCCGTGGACCCGCTGGAGAGCGGCGGCACCCATGCCAATCCGGACCTGTCGGCGCGGATCCGTTTTCTGCCTGAGTCCGAGTTCCCGATGCCGCTGCTTCGGGCATGGGCGCCGACGCGGTTCGCTCCTGACGGCGAGGCCCCGTTGTGGCAGAGGTACCAAGCTGCCGGCACACCGTACGGGACGGATGACAACGGCCTGGCTCGCTGGTTGCGGGAGCAGGGCCGGGCTGAGGTGGACGCCGCAGTTGCCCATGTTCTGGAGATGCGAGTCGGTCGGCTGCGTCGCGTGTGGCGGTGCTGGCGCAGCTCGTAGAGGCGCTCGGCAGCGGCTCATCAGCTTTCAGGATTTCGCCGATTTCAGGCATCTCCTTCGCCTTCATGGAGGCACATGGCCTCTGCAGGGTCCTCAGCGTTTAACACGACCACGGACTGCCAGGAGGACTAGGGCCAGCAGCACCGGCTCAACCAGGCGAGAAGCCATCTCGATGTAGGTACCGGCCACGGTCAGGCCCTGCCCGGCCGACCGGAAGACCACCGAGTTGACAGCGGTCCGCGCGGCCCGCTCTGCCCGTTGCCAGCTGAACCGGTCGGGCAACGGGCCGGGCGCTGCGCCGCCGACAGTCCGCGCCTTGGTAGTCAGGGTGATCACCTTCCCCTCGGTCAGCGTCCCGGTAGTGCGCTGCCCCGCGGACTGGGTCGGCAGCCCCAACAGCATCAGTAGTACGACGGTCAGCCCCATAGCGACCATCAGCCAGGCCAGGGCTCGGGAGGCCCGCAGCCCGTAGCCGGAGACGGCCCAGTAGAGGTTCAGCAGTACCCGCTCGCCCCGTGGGCGGGCACGGTCGTGGCGGCGCATCTCCATCTCGCCGTAGTAGAAGTCCACCGCGTCCGGCTCGTTCTTGGCGTCCTCCGTGGCCTTTCGCAACGCCCGGTAGACGGACGCCAGTTCGTCCGGGCCCGGGGTCAGGGCCTCCTTTGGGTGGTGAGGGCCGGGCTTCCAGCCGCGTGGTGGATCCGGGTTGCCGGGGGGCAGGGCGCGCCAGTGGTGCTCCTCGGCTAGCACCCGTCGCTGGGTCCACCGCCAGCGTTTTGGGGGGTCGGCGAATGTGCAGTTCCCTTCGATGCGCAGCTGGTCGAGGTGGAAGGCACCGGTGAACCGGCAGTCGGTTAGGTCGGTGTCGGTCAGGACTAGGTGGGCGGCGTCCACACCGTCCACCGATTTGATCCGCACCCTGGGGTTTGCGCCAGTGCTGGCCATTGTGCTCTCGTCCACCGCCACGACGAGCTTGGTGGTAACGGAGCCGGACCGCTTCGTGCCGATGATGCTGGTGAAGGAGTCGGCGTGGAAGGTGACGGCGACCGGCGCGGAGAGCACCGCGTCACTGAGATCCACGGTCGCGTAGCGCAGGCGCAGGGCTGCCGTCGACGCCCACCGCGTCCGTGCACAATTCACCTCACGTGCTGCGATTTCCATCGTCACCGGCGCCTCGAACACCGCTCCGGAAAGATCAACCTGCTCCTTGCATACCAGCGGTCCGAGCACTGGCTGCGTTGCAAATAGAGCCGAACTAAATTGGGCCGCGTGTTCGAATGTGGCCCGATCGAACGTGGCTTCGCCGTGGAATCTCGCCCGCTCGAACTGGGCCTCTCCTTGGAACTTCGCTTCGGTGAACGCAGCTGCACCGTTGAACGTGGCCTTCTCGAACCAGGCGGCCTCGGCAAAGGTCGACTTGTAAAACGCGGCGTAGCCGAAGAACCTCGCCCCTTGGAACCAGGTGGCCCCGGTGAATGTTGCCGAGAAGCGGGCAGCTCCGGCGAACATCGCGCTGCCGAACGAGGCACGGCCGAAGAACGTCGTCCCGTCGAAATTGGCTTTGCCGCTGAAGGTCGCCTCGTCGAAATTGGCGTCGTTTTTGAACAGTGCCCCGTCGAACTGGGCAGCGCCAAGGAGGGGTTGCTCGTTGGGCGCGACGCGAAGGGCCCCGAGTAGAGCTCTCAGGAGGGGCTCGTCGAAGGGGGTGCCGCGGTGGTCGATGTCGGCGCCGGGAGCCAGCCCGGCGATGTACATGGCGCGGTCGGAGTCAGTGAGGTGGGCCAGACATGCGGTGTGACCAGGTACGTGGACGCCCCGGCAGCCGACCGGATCAGTCGCCAGGTCCGCGCCGTGCCCGCAGTAGGGCCAGTTTGGGGGCCCGGGAACCAGCATGGCCGCAGAGTGCCTGAACCAAAGGCGTCTTCTCTGTCTTCCACACCGCGCATTCGGGTGATAGAGCCAGCACGGCCACGGTTTGGTTCGCTACTCGTCGGGGGTTGACAGACCATGTAGCTCATCCGACACGATCCACGGCGACATCCCCACACCGGGCTGCACGCTCAACGTAGTCGGGCTGTTTCTTGCGCTGTCAGGAACTCGAACACTGCACCAGGGTTACCGAGGCGGCAGGAACGGCGAATTCCACGGGCCCACTAGGGCAATCTTTGACCACAATCTTCATTGTCGCCGAGCTTGAAGATACACCTTCGTCATCAAGTTCCGCTCGTACCGGATTTCTAATCCCATCACACCTTGTCAACAAGTCCACTCTGAGTAGGGCGGTCAGTGGCACCACGTTGCCGTCACTCAACATGGTCGAGGAGATCGCCCGGGCATGCGGCGCCGATGTAAACGTCGGCAGACGACTGCATCAAAAAGGACTGTGGGAGCTCAGAATCAGGCAGATGCTCCAGGGTGAGAAGAGGACTCCACGGGACATGGTGGTGACACCTGCTGACTTATGGAACGCGCTCGTATCACAGTACGCAGTCTCTGGACTCACTTACCGAAGGGCAGAAGAGAAGGCGAAGCGCCTGGCTGCTAGAGGTGTGATTGAGCGGCCGATCAGTCGTTCCACCTTCCACAACTTCGTCACTCGACGTGCCTCTCCTACGCGAACGATCATGTTTGCCGTTCTCGCGGTCAGCGATGTTCCCCAGGAGGAGTGGCCGCAGTGGGAGTCGGCCTGGCGTATCGCGCGGATGGAAATCGTTCGGCAGGCAGCCCGGGATGGATCACCGGCCGCGCGCGAGTACCTGGGGCGTGAGCCCGAACGGCTCCTGAAACCCTATGGGATTCCCTGGAACGACTGAGGCACTGATGCGGTGTCAACGAGTTAGGCCCACTTACCACAAAAAGTGGGTCTGACTCGTGCGCCGTGACGTTATCGGTCCCTTCTCGGCTGAATAGTGCGTGGCATAGAAGGCTGCGGTCCTCCGAGCCCTCTAGCCGCCGTCGCGGCCACAGCGCCGTTTCGTGCGGTATGACCAGCGCGGGGGTCACTGTGGGCAAAGTCTGGTGGAGGGGCTAGCCGAGCTGTTCTCCCAGGCGGTACGAGAAGCGCAGCGCGCCGCCCTCCTCCCGGAACAGATCGCGGCCTCGCGCGCTGAAGGGATTGGGGAGCATCGCCACCCTGAGCCGGGAGGGTTCCAGGACCGACGTGACCATGAGGATCCGCCAACGGTCGCTGCTGGTGTTCCGCTGGGCCATCCGGACCTCGCTTTCGCCGAGCTCAATCTGGCCTCCCTCGCCCTGACTGGCTTTGACTTCGAACAGCAAGGGCTGACGGCCGCTGCCGACACGGAAGTCGTATCCAAGCCCGTCGTCCCCAGGGAGTCCGGGGAAGAACTTCCTGCGGTTCGTCGATACCCAGCTGGTTTCGTTAGCGGCCGAGTAATTGCGGCAGAGCCACTGGTAGGCGAACCATTCTCCGGCGTAGCCAATCGCCTCTCGTTGCGCGGTCGACAGCCTTCGGGGCTCTCCTCTGCCAGCGCCACCACGGCCGGAGGGCGATGCTCCCCGTCGCCCCGGCCCCATGGGAGTCAGCGAGGCGAAGACGTTGCGGTTGCCGAGGAGCTGCGGATCCGCATCGAGCGCTCGCTGGAGCTCGGCGGTGAGTTCGCCGAAGTCACCAGTGTGTACATCGAGCTCCTTCCTGCCGATGGTGACGATCCGCTGGCGGTGTTCGCGCTGTGCCCGTGCCGAGTCGGCAGCCGTACGACCGTTTTCGAGTTCGGCGGCTGTCACGCCCTGGACGGCAGGGTCCGCGCTGACATGCATGCCAGCGGGCCAGTGCCCGAGCGCCGCAAGCCAGGCGGCGATGTCATCGGGTCCGAGCAGACGGAAGTCCAGCGCGCCGGCCTCGTCGAGGAGTTCAGTCACCGCCTCCGCCGGATCTCCCTGGTCGAGTGCGGCGGGCAGCGGAAGGTGGCAGGCGCGGATCAGGGCGACCAGGTCGGGTACGACCGTCCTGATGGCCGCTCGGTTCCGGGGAAGCAGGGCCGTATAGGCAGGGAGGTCCGCACCCTCCGCTGGGAGTCGCGAGCCCAGCCGCTCGGCGAGGACCTCCTCCACCCAAGCGCCTACCTGCTGCGGTGTCGCCGTCTCCAGCGTGGTGTTCCACTCCGCGGGGGGTTCGATTCCCTCCAGGGTGCGCAACTGCCGCCAGTCCGGCTGAGCCTCACGGGCGTCGAATCGCCGGAGCCGAGCCAGTCGGAGACGGTCGAGAAGCGCTCCCCGATGCCGCTGCAGATGCTTCTCGATCGCCTCCCGGTGGGCGTCCACGTGGCTGATGACGGTGTGAGGAGGAGCCAGCCCGGCCAGGGTGGCATTGAACTCCGCGAACCCGACGCCGAGCACTTCACGCAGTTCGTCGATGTCGCGTGCCCGCCGCGCCTTGGTCAGGAGCACGCTGGCCTCCACCGGCAGTTCCGCCGCGTGTGCCTCAAGCGCCTCCTGGAACTCCCTGGTGTCGCAGGGAGGTGGTTCGACTAGGGCGTCGCCCCGCCGACGTCCCAGGAAGTGAACCAGGAACGGATAACAGCGGTGGACGACGGCGGCGGTTGTGCCATCACAACGCTGCACGGTTTCGGCGAACTGGTGCGGGGACAGACCGAGTGCCTGTCCAAGCTGCTCCTCCCCCGGCTCGTGGAGATCGGCGTGCAGGTGTTCCAGCTCGCGGGCCACCAGTCTCAGCCGGACACCGAGGTCGGGGCGGCCGGTCAGGTGGGCGACGGGCTCGGCGAGCCGGGCCACCGCGTTCCAGTCTTCGGGCTGGGCCCGCTGCAGGAGCAGAGGGCGGTCGTCGTCGGGCAGCGGCAGAACTCCGCCGAGCCGGTCCGGCAACGCCACCTCTTCTTCGTCAAGCCGGATCTCCAGCGTCCGGTAGGTACGCAAGCCGATCCGCCGGACGCCCGCGACCAGCTCCGCAAGGGACGTTTCGGTCGGCCGGATCCCTGTCGGACTGTGATCGGCCAAGGCCGCTAGCACCAAAGGCAGCCAGGGCAGCACGGAGACGAGCGGTGTCCCAGTCTCCGACCGGTCCAATGGCTCCTCGTCGACGGCGACTTCCAACCGAGCCTCGTCCACGTGACGTACTGACCGTGCTCCGCAGCGCCCGAGCAGATCGACGATCTCCCTGGCTAGGCCCGGCACCACGAGCAGCGAACGTTCCATCTCCTGGGTGATGCGGGTCTTGACGCTTGCCCGCTCATCTGTGACGTAAAGCTTGCTGTTCCCATCGCGCAGGGCGGCGAAGGGCACGGCGACCAGCAGCTCTCCCGACTCCGCGAGCAGGGCACCTTGAGTGAAGGGCGGACTGCCGGACGCGGCGGACGTGCGAGCTCGAGTGACCAGGGACCGCCACGCGTACTCGTTCGCGCGTTGCACCGCGGGGCGGTCTTCGGGCCCGACCGCGCGTTCGGCGACGAAGTCGGCCAAGGCCGCCACAAGCCTGCCGCTGTCCCTGGGATCGTTCCACGTCGGAAGGCCGTACGACCGCAGCTTCGCCACCACCTCCGGGGTTTCCAGCAGGGAGCTCACCTGGCGAGCAATCGTCGGCGCGAATAGGGGCTCCTCCTCCATGCTGGGTGGGCAGTGCCAGGCTTCCTGGGGGCGTACGAAGCGCACTGCGCGGCCGCGGCCGCGCACTGGAAGCCAGGGTTGCTCCCGTATGAAGGCGTCCAGCGGAGTGGGTACTTCCTGGGGGTCCTTGTTGCCTGGCCGGTCCCTGAGCCAGGTGCTGGTGAAGCAACTGGCCTGCCAGCGCGCCAGACCGTGCAGCACGAGTCGGGCAAAGGCGAGGCGGGCGGGCTCGCTCAGTTGGCCGACGATCTCCTGGCCCGGGAGCCGCCAGGCAGGGCTCCCCTTGTACGGCGTGTAGGGGTACTGGGCAGTTTCGCTGTCGCGGTGGATGTGTGGCTGCCATTGCTCCGCCACGGCGACGGGCACCTTCGCCATGCGCACCAGTGCGGCGGGTGTCAGTTGCGAACCCTCCGCCATGGGGTCGGCGGTAGGCGTGGAGACCGGACGGAAACCGTCGGTGACGCCGAGCTCGGCGAGAAACACTCGCCAGTCTCCCTCTGTATCCCTACGGCGCAGGAACGCGGCCGGCGTCGCGATGAACTGCCGGGCGAGCGAGCGCAGAGACGCGCTTTCCTCGCGCCCCTCATCCGCCACACGCGCCAGATCCTCCCCCATGGAGCCGGACCATCCCGGCCCGAACTTGCCACTGGCCGCCGGGATGAGCGGTCCGTCAGCCGACGGCACGTACAGACCGAGGTCGCGCAGGCGCAGCGCACCGGAGGACTGACGAGAACAGTGCAGATGGAAGACGAAGCGCAGGGCCTGATCGCGCAGCCTTCGGTCCTTGCTCTGCGAGAGTGCGTGCCGTACGTGCTCCAGCAGGCCCGCCGCGTCGAACCGGCGTACGAGACGATGCTGTTCCAGGAAGAGGCGGGCCTGTTGCCGGCGGACTTGCCCTTCGCTTTCGATCCAGGTTAGTCCCGGGTGCAGATAGAACAGCCGCTTGCTCAGGGCTGGGGGTACCGCCAGGTCGCCGTCGGGACCGGCGGCCGTGGCGCCGGAGGGATCGGAGAGCCCCCTGGCTGGCGGGAAGAACGCCTGGCGTCGGGATCGGCGGCGTGCCTTGGCAGGGGCGGAGTCGACCGCTGCCGTGCCGTTCGTACGCTCCAACGTCCTGTCGGCCGTCAGCAGCAATCTGCGGCCTTGCAGCACCCGGCCGCGGCTTTCGAAGAGGTGGGGCAGATCCGTGTACACACCGTCCCAAACGTCGACGGGGTCGTCGGGCCCGGGAAGCGGCAGCGTGGCCGCGATCCGCTCGACATGGCCGGCGAGTGCGTCCGCTGACGGTTCCAGCGGGCATCGCAGAGCTTCGCAGAGCTTGGCCAGGCGTACGCGCGGCCCACGCGGCAGAGCTGTGTCGACCACCGCCAGGCCAGCTTCACATGCCGCCCGGGCGGTGAGCACCGACAGATCCACCTCAGGCCACAGAACGACGGCTCGAGGCGCTGCCCACGCCGGCGAGGATCCGGCAGGACCGAGCATCGGCACGATCGGTGTGTCGGCGAGCTCTCGCCCCTGAATACGCCGGGAGGCAGCGGCCAGCCGCCCGGCCCACTTCGGCTGCCAGCTCACCAGGTCCACCGCCAACCGGGCCGCGTCAGGTGCTGCGCTGTCTCGGAGCGCCGTGGCGGCGGTGAGACAGGTCTCCGCCACGGCGTCGAGAAGCATGGTGTTGAGCGGGTGTTCCCCGTCGTAACCCGTGCGGTCGGTCTTGGTGTAGAGCGGCGCGTTGAGATGGCCGGCCAGTGGAGCGGCCACGTCATCGCCGAGCGGCAGGAAGGTGTACACACGCCCGGATGAGGCCGACACAACCGACAGGGCGATCTCGATGACAGCAGGCTTGGACCACTGGGTCCAGGAGTCGTCCAGCCCCTCGTCGTCGACGGCCTCCGCGACCGCGGCCCTCAACCTGGCAGCAGGCACCGTGCCGCGCACGAGCACGAATCGGCCGGCCGGTCCGAGATCGACCTGCGTCAGCGACACAGCCGGTGCAGCACCTGCGGCCGGAACGTCCAGCACCGCGGGCAGCCGCTCCTCGCGGCGCGTCAGTTCGGTCCGCTCATGCACGTCACCGGCACGCCGCTCCAGCACCAGACGCTCAAGGCGCTCCAGGAACAGCATGGGCGGAGCGCCTGAGCCGGCCAGCTCATCGATCCGCCGGCGTACCTCGCCGCATGCCGTCTCGCTGCGCAAGGGCAGCCGGATCACGGTGACATGGCCAGCCAGGGCCAGCTTCGCGCAGGTCTCGGGGACCGCGGACACCGGGAACGGGAGCTGGAATGGCGGAAACTCCTCGGTCGCCCGGCGCACCAGCTCGGCGTCGGCCAGCAGCAGGCTCAGGTCGTCGGGCGTGGCGAAGCGGAAGCAGTATCCGTCTAGCACCGCCGGGGTGCCGCCGTCGGGCCTGCCGCTGTAAATCTCGGGCGCCGCGCTGATCTGCAATACGCTGCGGAACCCGACGCCCTTGTTGCCGATTCCCTCGCCCACCACCTTGTCGCTGCAGGAGAGCTTCGACACCGAATCCACACGGTCCCAGGTGAAGGGGTTGCCGGCGTTGGCGACATAGAGAGTGCCGTGCTCGCCTTCCTCCTCGTCGAGCAGGACGTGCACTCGCCCGTCATCCCGGTCATCGGGGTGCGCGTCATGAGCGTTCTGCAGCAGTTCCAGGAGGAAGCGCCCTCTGTAGTCGCGAGCGGTGCTCCGGGATAGGCCGCGCAGCTGCTTGCCCGGCTGCCACCTACGCGTGTGCTGCCACTCGTCCAGCACCTCCCGGGTGTACGTCATCAGTTGTGCGGTGAACTCGCTGCCGTAGCCAACTGAGCCATCGGCCCCCCGTAGCGCCCACGTCTCCCCAAGCTGACCCAAGTCGACAGCAGCCACGTATGCCCCCCTCTGCCCCGTCTATGCAGAGACTCTAGCGGGGGCCCCAGGCAAGAGGGACGGCCTTACGAGAAGCATGGGGTGTACCCGCGATTCACTGCTCTGCCGTCCCGAACGACCGCTGCTTCCTGAGCGCGTCACTGTTGTTTTCGGCCGCTGGCGCCAGACGTCAATGCCAGGGCGCGCCTACTGCTGGGTCGGATAGAGATCACTTTCGGACCACATGACGATGGCCTCCGCAATGGCGGTGCCGCCTGCGTCCCCGAGCAGGACTGCGGAACGCAGCGTCAGTCAGCGCCTCCACGCGCCTGACGGCCGCCGATGTAGCCGACCGGCCACGGCTGCACGCGCCATCCGATAGCGTAACGCCGTGATCACGGGCGAGCTCAAGAGCAAGATGGACCGCGTCTGGGATGCGTTCTGGTCTGGTGGGATCTCGAACCCACTGGAGGTGACAGAGCAGATCACGTACTTGCTATTCATCAAGCGGCTGGACGAGATCCAGACCCGCAAGGACGAACAGGCGAACCGTTCTGGCAAGCCTGATCCGAACCCTCTTTTCACTGAGGACCAGCAGGAACTGCGCTGGCACAACCTCAAGTCCCGCGACTCCGAGGTCATGTACGGCATCGTCGAGCAGGGTGTCTTCCCCTATCTCCGCACGATGGGCGGCGACGACTCCACGTACTCCCACCACATGCGCGACGCCCGTTTCACCATCCCGACCCCCAACCTGCTGGCCAAGGTCGTCGACCTGGTGGACACCATCTCGATCGAGCCGAGTGGCAACGGGGGAGACATCTACGAATACATGCTGGCGAAGTTCGCGACGGCTGGCCAGAACGGCCAGTTCCGCACACCGCGCCACATCATCGACCTGATGGTCGAGATGACCCGGCCGAAGCCGGACGACGACGTCTGCGACCCGGCATGCGGCACGGCCGGCTTCCTGGTCCAGACGGCGTCGTACGTGAAGCGCGAGCACGCGAAGGCACTCCTGGACGCGGAGCAGCAAGCGCACTTCCACACGAGCATGTTCCACGGCTTCGACTTCGACTCCACGATGCTGCGCATCGGCTCGATGAACATGCTGCTGCACGGCATCGAGAACCCGGACATCCGCTACCGCGATTCGCTTGCGGAGTCGGCGGCAGGCGAGTCGGAACGCTACTCCCTGATCTTGGCGAACCCGCCGTTCGCCGGCAGCCTGGACTATGAGTCCACGGCGGCGGACCTGCTGCGCTTGGTGAAGACCAAGAAGACCGAACTTCTCTTCCTGGCCTTGTCCTTGAGGATCCTCAAGCCCGGCGGCCGCGCGGCGATCATTGTCCCGGACGGCGTCCTCTTCGGTTCGACGAAGGCGCACAAGGAGCTGCGTCGGATGCTGGTTGAGGACCACAAACTGGACGGCGTGGTGAAGCTCCCGAGTGGAGTTTTCAAGCCGTACGCGGGGGTCTCGACTGCGATCCTGCTGTTCACCCGCACGGATACCGGAGGTACGGACAACGTCTGGTTCTACGACGTACAGGCGGACGGCTTTAGCCTCGATGACAAGCGCAACCCGCTCCTCCCGGAGGACCGCCAGGGCGTTCGGCCTGCGGCTGGCTCCCTGTCAGAGAAGGAGCACACCAAGAACAACCTCCCGGATGCCCTCTCTCGCTGGTTCAACCGCGGCGGCTCTGAGTGCAGCCGCGCGCGTTCGGAACAGAGCTTCTGCGTCCCGAAGTCGGACATCGTCGCCCAGGGGTACGACCTGAGCCTGAACCGCTATGCCGAACGGCCTCGGTACCTCACGGCTGGCAGGCGGGTAACCATGGCTGACCTTATAGGCACTGGTCTTCTTGCAGAAGGCATGCAGCTGGCCTTCGAGCGTGCAGGGGCGAACTACACCGCCAGAGTGACAGCTGAGGGTTCGCTCGAACTAGCTGGCGGCCAGAAGTTTCCATCCCCCAACCGGGCTGCGGCCGCAGCGGTCGGCGAAGGGGCTATTGATGGCTGGCAGGCATGGGCTCTGGAAGACGGTACAACGCTAGACCAGCTGCGCCAACAATTCCTAAACACGCCAGCCGTGGGTATCCCCAGCCCCGACGTCGCCGAATTGGCCAACCACAGACTGGCCGCATCGCCCAATTTCGCTGCAGCCCTCCCGTCCGTCACGGTGCAAAAAAATTGCGCAACGCGGCATCCCGAAAGCACAGAAGACGCCCAGCAGATTCAATCGATCAACGAACCGGCCCGAGACGAAGACGAGGATGCGCCCGTGGTCGGCCTGACCGTTGGAGACTTGCCCTCCGCTCTTGGCGGTGTCGTCTTTGTGTCCCCGTCCGCGACATTCGATGAAGCCATCACCCGGATGGTGATCAACGACTATTCTCAGCTTCCTGTTCTATCGGGGCGCAATCTTCGAGGGGCCGTGACGTGGCAGTCGATCGCCCGGGCGCGCCACGCCAATAACAATCCACCGTTCCCCCGAGCTATAGTCCAAGCTCGCGAAGTATCATACAACCAAGACCTCATTGACATCCTCCCGATTCTTGCGGAATTCGAATTCGTCCTTGTCCGAAACCAGAGCAATGAGATTGCAGGGATCATAACTGCGAGCGACGTGGCAGCCGCCTACGGAGCCATGGCCACCCCGTTCTTTCTTATCGGTGAATTGGATAAGCGACTGCGCCAGGTGCTCGCCTCTTCTATTGAGTTTCCTGAAGTCCAGGTCCTGTGCGATCCGGAGGGCAACCGGAGCATCAAGGGATTTAACGACCTGTCGATCGGGGACTATCAGCGCGTCCTAGAAAATAAGGAAGCATGGGAGAAAGTCGGCTGGTCGCTGGATCGAAAGATCTTCATCGAGCGTCTCGATGAGATACGGCA
Source organism: Streptomyces sp. NPDC052016 (assembly GCF_044548445.1). Taxonomy (NCBI): domain Bacteria; kingdom Bacillati; phylum Actinomycetota; class Actinomycetes; order Kitasatosporales; family Streptomycetaceae; genus Streptomyces; species Streptomyces sp. NPDC052016. The sequence goes on along the minus strand of NZ_JBIUBX010000053.1, from coordinate 446 downwards.
AATCAGGAACGACCTCATGCATTTCAATCCCGAACCATTGCCCCACAACTCCACTCATAAGATACGACACATGATCAACGTGCTACGAGAGTACGGAAACTGAATGCCCGCGGCGTCACAGCGAACTGGGCCGGCCCGAAGGGCGAGGACGGCTGGGCGTGCCTACTCTCCGAAAACCACCAAGGTCTTCGATGTCCAAGAGAACGCGGCGCTGAGGCCGACCTCACGACGAAGTGTTCGACGGGCGGTAACGCAACCCCCTCAGCGTGATCAACCGAGGGCACGTGGCGGGTCAGCCTGAGTCATTGCGCTGGCTTCGGCCGACCCGCGGAGATTTAGACGTCATCTCATTTGGCGAGTCTGCGGTAGCAGATGAGGCTGCAGGCGATGGCGGTGAAGGCCAGGAAGTGCTCGGCCTTGCGTTCATAGCGGCGGTGCAAACGGCG
>NZ_JBIUBX010000052.1:0-20333 GCF_044548445.1 Streptomyces sp. NPDC052016 | reverse complement strand
GGGGGGGGGGGTGGGGGGGGCGGGGGGGGGCGGGGGGGGGGCGGGGGGGGGGGGGGGGGGGGGGGGGGGGGGGGGCGGGCCTCGTGGCGGTGCGGCGAGCCCGTCGCCGGCCGGGCGTACGGCCGCTTGCCGGAATTGGTGGCCCTTGGCCGTGCAGCGCTACGCGACGGGCTGCGCCGCACCGCCACGACCCACTCCCCGCCGCGGGCGACTGCGGGTGCGTCCTGGTTGCGCGCCGGCGCCGCGATCCGCTCCTTTCGGAGGGTGGGTGCGGGTGCGTCCTGGTTGCGCGCCGGCGCCGCGATCCGCTCCTTCCGGAGGGTGGGTGCGGGAGCGTCCGCGCTGTGCGCCGGCGCCACGGCCCCGCTTACCGCCGCGGGCGGGTGCGGGAGCATCCGGGCTGCGCGCCGGCGCCACGGCCCCGCTTACCGCCGCGGGCGGCTGCGGGAGCATCCGGGCTGCGCGCCGGCGCCACGACCCCGCTTACCGCCGCGGGCGGCTGCGGGAGCATCCGGGCTGCGCGCCGGCGCCACGACCCCGCTTACCGCCGCGGGCGGCTGCGGGAGCGTCCGGGCTGTGCGCCGGCGCCATGGCCCCTCCGTCCGCCGGGCGAGTGCGGGAGCCGGTTGCGTGCCAGCCTCGCTTCGGATGGAGGGCGGGGTCGGTTTAGAGGGCGGTCACTGTTGCCAGGCGGTCGACGCCCTTGGCCGTTCCCGTCACTCCGGACAGGAAGCCCTGGGCGCGGGGGGAGGCGTGGGCGGTGAGCCAGGTGGGATCGATGTCACAGACGGCGACGCGGACGTCGGTGCCGGCCAGGGCCAGGGGGAGGGTGTGGACGACGGTGGAGGGGAAGCTGAGGACGGTGCGGCCTACGGGGCCTCGGCGGGCGATCAGTTCGAGGGGGAGGTCGGGGCGGACCACCTCCAGGCCGGTCTCCACGGCCAGACGGTGGAGTTTGTCGGCGCTCTCGCGGCGGTGGGCGAAGTAGCGGGAGGCGCCGTGGGTCCTGGCGAGGACGCCGACGGCGTGCAGGTAGCTGTCGCCGTCGACGACGCCCGTCTCCACCAGGGACGTGCCGACCAGGTCGGCGCCCTTCGTCACGCGTGGCGGGCCGAAGCGGTCACGGGTCCAGGCGAAGGTGTGGGGGGTGACCGTGACGTCCGCGGGGGTGTCCGTCACCGGCATCGAGGAGAAGACCTGCACCCGCCGGCCGGTGGCGGGGGTCAGGCGGCGGCGGGCGGAGGAGGACACCGGGGCGAAGAGCAGGTCGCGGGGGCCGGGGCGGCTGCCCTTGCGGTGCCAGCGCACCAGTCGTTCGCCCCGGGCGAGCTGGCCGACGAACTCCATGGTGGCCGTGCCGTCGTCGACGACGACCAGGTCGGCGGCGCGGGTGATCGTCAGCAGGAGCTGGACGTAGCGGGAGAAGGGGTCTCCCATGACGACCCGCTGTGCCGCGCGCAGCAGGGAGGCCAGTCCGCCGATGGTGCGGAAGGGTGCCGTGGGGCCGCCGCGGGCCTCCTCCCAGCGGACCTCGTGGCCTTCGTCGCGGGCCAGTTCGGCCATGCGGCGCAACTGGCCGCGGGTCATCGGGTCGGTCGGGGACAGGACGACGAGGGTGAGCCCCGCGCCGGGCTCCTGGGCGTACGCCCACTCCAGGACGTTCAGGAGCTGCACCGGGCTCTCGACGAACGCGAGGGTGTGGGGGGTGGTGCCGGGGTTCCCGGCGCGAGGGCTCATCGTCGTACGACCGTCCCTTGGGGCACTGGTGTGGGTCAGACCGCGACGGGCTCGCCGGCGGCCGCGGCGATCTCCGCCTCGGCGACGACGCCGGTGACGCGGCGCAGCTTCTTCATGGGGCCGAGCTCGGAGTCGTAGACCTTCTTGACGCCGTCGCCGAGGGAGGCCTCGATGGTGCGGATGTCGCGGACCAGGCGCTGCAGGCCCTGCGGCTCGACGGAGGCCGCCTGGTCGGAGCCCCACATGGCGCGGTCGAGGGTGATGTGGCGCTCGACGAAGGTGGCGCCGAGGGCGACCGCGGCGAGGGTGGTCTGGAGGCCGGTCTCGTGGCCGGAGTAGCCGATCGGGACGTTCGGGTACTCCTGCTGGAGGGTGTTGATCACGCGCAGGTTCAGCTCCTCCGCCTTCGCCGGGTAGGTGGAGGTGGCGTGGCAGAGCAGGATGTTGTCGCTGCCCAGGACCTCGACGGCGTGGCGGATCTGCTTCGGGGTCGACATGCCGGTGGAGAGGATGACCGTGCGGCCGGTGGCGCGGAGGGCGAGCAGCAGCTCGTCGTCGGTGAGGGAGGCGGAGGCCACCTTGTGGGCGGGCACGTCGAACTTCTCCAGGAAGGCGACGGCCTCGGTGTCCCACGGGGAGGCGAACCAGGCGATGCCCTTGGCCCTGCAGTGGTCGTCGATGGCCCGGTACTCGTCCTCGCCGAACTCGACGCGGTGACGGTAGTCGATGTACGTCATCCGCCCCCAGGGGGTGTCGCGCTCGATGTCCCACTGGTCGCGCGGGGTGCAGATCTCCGGGGTCCGCTTCTGGAACTTGACGGCGTCGCAGCCGGCCTCGGCGGCCACGTCGATCAGCTTGAAGGCGTTCTCCAGCTCACCGTTGTGGTTGATGCCGATCTCGCCGCAGATGTAGACGGGCCGACCCGGTCCGGCCGTGCGCGAACCGAACTGGCGGAGGCGGGAGTTGGTGCTCATGTCAGGGGGTTCCTTACTCGGGGAGGGGGTCGAGAGAGTCGAGAGAGGGTCCGAGGATCCAGCCGGCGATCTCCCGGATCGCGCCGTCGCCACCGGGGGCGGTGGTGACCGCGCGTGCGGCGCCGCGGACGACGTCGTGGGCGCTCGCGACCGCCACGGGCCAGCCGACGAGGGCGAAGCACGGGAGGTCGTTGACGTCGTTGCCGGCGTAGAGCACGCGCTCCGGCGCGATGCCCTGCTCCTCGCACCACTGCTTGAGTGCGAGGTCCTTGCGGTCGATGCCGTGCAGCACCGGGAGCTTGAGCTTCCGGGCGCGGGCGGCGACGACCGGGTTCTGCTCCGTGGAGAGGATCAGCATCCTCAGGCCGCTCCTGCGCAGGGCCGCGATGCCGAGTCCGTCGCCGCGGTGCACGGAGACCAACTCCCGTCCCTCGGAGTCGATCAGCACCCGGTCGTCGGTCTGGGTGCCGTCGAAGTCGAGGACGACCGCGTCGATGTCGTCGGCGGTCGGGAGGGCGCCGGGGCGCGCCGCGTCGAAGAGGGGCGCGAGGGCGCGGGCGCGGGCCAGGTCGTGCGGGTCGTCGATCTCCAGGACGCGGGCCGGATCGGTGCGGACCAGGTCGGTGCGGCCGAAGAAGCGGTGGGCGTGCCGGCGGAAGCCGGCCGCGTCCATGGCGTAGGCGGCGCCGGTCTCCAGGAAGTCCCGGGGGCGGTCCTGGCGGCGGGGGCGGTGGTCCTTGTCGTGGTTGACGCCCTGGCCGCCCGCGCCGTCCGCGTCCCGCCACACGAACCCGTGGAAGGGGGCCACGGTCACCGCCGTGTCCGCGCCGTTCTCGACGACGGCAGCGGCGACTTCGTCGATGTCCTCGCGGACGAGGAACGGGCTGGTGCACTGCACGAGCAGCACCACGTCGACGGCCGCGCCGTGCAGGGCCTCGTGGGCGTCCATGGCGTGCAGCACCGCGGCCTCCGAGGTGGCGGTGTCCCCGGCGATCGCGGCGGGCCGCAGCACGACCTCGGCTCCGGCCTCGCGGGCCGCCGCGGCGATGGCCCGGTCGTCGGTGGAGACCACGACGTCCGTGACCCGCCGTGCGCTCCGGCACTCACGCACGGCCCGCGCCACGAGCGGCACTCCGCCGACGGGGGCGAGGTTCTTCGCGGGGACCCCCTTGGAGCCACCGCGTGCGGGGATCACGGCGAGCACACGGCGCGCGCTCCCGGATGAGTCGGGCATGAGCATGTCTCCTTGACGGGTCACAGCTCCCCCATGCGCCGGATGACGGGGGCCACGCGCTGCACCCCATGCCGGTAGGCGCCGCGGGCGGCCCGGCGCACGATCTGCCGGACCGGGCCCGGCTCCCTGCCGGCGGCGGGGGCGCCGGGCAGCGGGCTGCCGTCGGGGCCGAGGTGGTGGCGGGAGAGGATGCCGGGCAGGTAACCGGGCGCGGTCGCGGGTGTGTAGTACGGGGTCAGCGGCGGCAGTCCGGGCGAGGCGAGCAGTTCGGCGATGCGCGTGCGGGCCGCGTCGAAGGCGGTGGCGTAGGAGCCGTCGGCGGCGACGCCCTGCCGGGCCACCCACTCCTCGTCGGGGGCGGGACGGTGCCCGGCGTCGAGCTGGTCCCAGGAGGCCAGGCAGCCGGAGCCGACGAAGTGGTGGTTGCCGAGCGCCTCGCGCACGCCCAGGTCGGTGAGGACCACGGTGGGGATGCGGCGGTGGAGGGATTCGAGGGCGGCGGTGGAGCTGACCGTGACCATGAGGTCGGTGCGGTCGAGGACCTCGCCCATGTTGCCGTAGACCAGGCGGAGGTTGGGCGGCAGGTCGAGTTTCTGCGCCAGCTTCTGGTAGGGCAGCTCCTCGATGTGGGTGGTGTGTTCACCCGGCTTGGAGCGGAGTTTGAGCAGTACCTCGCGGTCGGGGTGGAGGCGGGCGTGCCGGACGAGCCTGTCCAGGAGGTAGAGGCGGTCCGTGCGCGTGTCCGGGACGGACGGCTGGGCGGCGAAGACCACCGTGTAGGGGGTGTGCTCGCCGGCGTAGGGGGCGCCCCCGAGGAACGGCAGGGCCACCTCCGTCACCGAGGAGGCGTCGGCGCCCACGCCCTCGTACACCGCGCGGAAACGCTCCGCGTCCTGGCGGGAGTTGGCGAGGACGAGGTCGGCGCCGTGCCGCAGCAGCAGGCCGTCGGCGAGCTTCTCGTAGACGACACCGACGTAGCCGGTGACGACGACGGGCCGCTCGCCGCGGCCCTCCCAGACCCGGCTCAGGCCGTGCAGCACGGCCTGTACACCGCCCCCCACCAGGGCGAGGACCAGTACGTCGTACGACGTCTGCGCCATGGCGCGCAGGAACTCCACGGCCGTCACCTCGCGCAGCGAGTCGGCGCGCACGCCGACCTCCCGGAGCTGGCGTGGGGTGGGCGTGGCGCGGCCGCGCAGCAGGAAACCGTCCAGCACCGGCGCGAGCTGCCCGGTGCCGGAGGCGCCGGCGTCCCCGGACGGGTTTCCCGGCACGATGCGCGCCCCGGTCAGGGCACCCCATTTCCAGCGGGTGTCGGAATCGGCGAGGACGGCAACCCGGATGGGCCTCGAAGTACTTGGTGGCACGGGACGACCCTAGGAAGCCAAATCCAGGACCGGCCGAACCATGATTCAACGAAAGGTAAACGGAATACGACCTGGGAAACAACCGGCCGGCAGGCGCCTTGGAAGTAGCCGTGATGCACCGTTCCGACACATCGAGTTCACTCCCCATACCTCCGGGCGCAATTGTTGCCGCCAAGAGGCGTCCTAGGGTTTCGATGTGCCAAAGCTCTCCGTGATCGTGCCGTTCTACAACGTGCAGCAATACGCGCCGGACACTCTCGCGAGCCTGCGGGCGAACGCGCGCGAGGACTTCGAGTTCATCCTGGTCGACGACTGCTCGACCGACGCGACCCCGGACATCCTCGCGCGCGCGGAGCGTGAACTGCCGTGCGCGGTGCTGGTCGGACACGGGAGGAACGGGGGGCTGGCGACCGCGAGGAACTCCGGCATCGACAGGGCGCGCGGCGAGTACCTGACCTTTCTGGACGGCGACGACTGGCTCGCTCCCGGTTATTTCCCGCAACTCCTCGCCGCCATCGAGGAACTGGGGTGCGATTTCGTCCGCACCGACCATGTGCAGTGCACCGGGCGGTCCCGCAGCATTCACCGCGTTCCGCACGGCCGTCGGGGAACGGTGATGAATCCGCGGACGGCGATCCTGCCCGCCGACCGGTCGACCTCGGTGGACTACGCCTACGCCTGGGCGGGCGTCTACCACCGCCGGCTGGTCGACCGCGGGCTGCTGCATTTCACCGACGGACTGCGGACGGCCGAGGACCGTCCCTGGATCTGGAGGCTGCACCGGGAGGCGGATTCCTTCGCCGTGGTGGGGCTGCTGGGCGTCCATTACCGGCGCGGTGTGGCCTCTTCTCTCACCCAGATCGGCGACGTACGGCAATTGGACTTCGTTCGCGCATTCGACCAGGTGATCGAGGAAACGGCACGTGACCCGGAGGCCGGCAGGCTGCTGCCCAAAGCGGTGCGCACCTATTGCGCGGTCATGACGCATCACCTCGGCTCGATCGAGAGGTTCGAACCCGCCGTCGCCCGGAAACTGCGCTCACTGTGCGCCGCCGCCCTGAGGAGAATGCCGCAGGACGTGCTCGCGGAGGTCATGGACTCGATGGACGCGCAGCGGGCCGGTGTCCTGCGGCGCGTGCGGCGCAGGCCGGTGACGGCACGGACGGTGGCCGCGTGATGCCTCGTACGACCCGGATCTTCTGCGTCTCGACCCTGTACGGCGCCGCGACCCTGGCCGCCGCCCTCGACGCCGGGCTCTTCGAACCGGCCGACCGCCGGCTGCTGCTGGTCGCCGACAACGCGGTCAACCCGGAGACCACGCCGTCCGTCGACGCGATGCCGGGCTTCGCCCGGATCCGTGAGCGCTTCGACGACGTGCTCTCCTGGAACGAGACGATCGCCCCCTTCCACCCGGCCGCCTGGAGCCCCCGTGGCGACGACGTCCCCCTGTGGGAGCGGCATCTGCGGCTGCTGTGGGGCCTCGGCGACGACGAGGTCCACCTGGTGGTGGAGTCCCTCCAGGTCAATGCGTCACTGGCGCTGTGCCAGGTGTTCACCGGCGCCCCCGTCGACGTCCACGCCGGCGGTCTCACGGGCTACGGCCCCACGCGCGAGAAGGTCGACCCGCTGGTCGGCACCCGTGTCGGCCGGCTGCTGCACCTCGATCTGGTGCCGGGCCTCACCCCGCTGCTGCTCACCGAGTGGGACGTGCCGCCGGTGCCGGTGCCGTCGGAGGCGTTCCTGAAGGTGCTGGGCGAACTCGCCGACGCGGAGGAGGAGTTGTCTCCCTCGGAGGAGCGGCCGGCCCTGCTGCTCGGGCAGTGCCTCTCGGCGCTCGGCGTCCTCGGCGACGCGGAGGAAGAGGAGCTGCACCTGCGCATGGTGCGCGGCGCCGTGGCGCTCGGGCACCGGCATCTGGTGTTCAAGCCGCACCCCGTGGCCCCCGTCCGCTGGTCCCGGCTGCTGGAGGACGAGGCGGGGAAGCTGGGCGCCGAACTCACCGTCCTCGACCGGCCGGTCCTCGCGGAGGTGGCCTACCAGCGGCTGCGGCCCGCCCTCGTCGTCGGCTGCTACTCCACCGGGCTGCTCACCGCCGCCGGTCTGTACGGCCTCCCGGTCGCACGGGTCGGCACCGACACCGTGCTGGCCCGGCTCGCGCCCTACCAGAACAGCGAACGGGTGCCGCTCACCCTCGTCGACGCGCTGCTGCCGGACCTGGCGGACGGGTCGGCGGTTCAGGGATGGACCATGCCGTCGCAGCAGCGGGTGGAGGGGCTGGCCATGCTCCTCAAGGCCGTCGCCTTCGCGATGCAGCCGAGGATCCACCCGGGGTTGCGGGGCGAGGCGGAGCGCTACCTGTCCGCGCACCTGGACCCGGGCACCTGGCGCTACTTCAGGCGCCGGCGCCTGGCGGCGCTGGCCCTCCCCGGCGTCGTACCGGCCCGGCTCGCCTTCATCCCGCGCAACGCGACCGTACGCCGGATGGCGCGCCGGGCGCGGACGCTGAAGCGGAGGACCGGCAAGCGGTAGGGGCAGTCGCCCGGCGGCGGAAGCAGGCGCGCGGCCCGGCAGCCGTTCATCCGATCACCATCTCTTCGCTGCCCCTGGGTCAGCCGCTCCTCATCCCTCACTCGTCGGGGGTTCCTAGCGTTCGAGCGCATCTCTCGACTCGCACGGAAGGTCCCCAGGATGAGCGCGACTGACCAGGCCCCGCCACCGGCATCGGCACCGGCGTCCCGGCCGCACTTCTTCCTGCCCGACCGGACCGCCGTCAGGCCCCGGGCGGAGAGCCGGCTGCGCGCCCTGGACGGTCTGCGTCTGCTGGCGGCCCTGATGGTCTGCTGCTACCACTACGCCGGCAAGAACGGAGAGGTCGCGCAGTCCTGGCACCAGTCGCCCGGGGTGAAGTTCCCGACGCTGTCGCAGTTCGCGACCTACGGCAGCCTGGGGGTGCAGTTCTTCTTCCTGATCAGCGGCTTCGTGATCTGCATGAGCAGCTGGGGCAAAGGTGTGGGTCACTTCTTCCGCTCCCGGGTCGCCCGCCTGTACCCGGCGTACTGGGCGGCGATCGTCCTGGTCACCGCCGCCGGCCTTCTCCTGCCGGTGGTGTCCGCGCCGCTGCGCTCCGACGAGCTCCTCGTCAACCTCACCATGCTGCAGCAGCCCATGGGCGTTCCCCGGGTGCTCGGAGTGGACTGGACGCTGTGGGTGGAGGTGCGTTTCTACGCCCTGTTCGCGCTGTGCGTGGTCTGGCGGGGCGTCACCTACCGGCGGGTGGTGCTCTTCTGCTGCCTGTGGACGCTGGCCGGCGTCTTCGCCCGGGTCGCCGACCACCCGCTGACCGACGAGCTGGTGATGCGCGACCACGCGCCGTACTTCATCGGCGGCCTCGCCCTGTACCTGATCCACCGCTTCGGCAGCGACCTCTTGCTGTGGGGCATCGTGGTCATGAGCTTCCTGCTCGGCCAGCGCTACTCGGTCACGGCCCTGTGGCACCCCGGCCCGCAGGGCGACTTCCACCGCAGCCCGTACGTCATCCAGCTGATCGTCCTCGTCGCCTTCGTCGCCGTCGCGGCGGTGGCCCTGGGCTGGACGAGCCGGGCGAACTGGCGCTGGCTGACGGTGGCGGGCGCGCTCACGTACCCCTTCTACCTGATCCACGAGCACCTGGGCTGGTTCTTCATCCGGGTGCTCCACCGCGAGTTCGGTCTGGGCCCGTGGCTGACGTTCGCCGCGACCGTGCTGGCCATGCTGGGCATCGCCTGGCTCCTTCACCGGTTCGTGGAGAAGCCGTTCGGTCCGCGACTGAGGCGGGCGCCGGCGGGGCGGAAGTAGCGCGGGACGCGCCCCCGGACGGCGGGCCCCGCGCCCCGGGAGGGGCGCGGGGCCGTGTCGTGTGCGGCTCCGCCGCGTGGGCGCGACCGGCCGGCCACGACGCTGCCGCGAACGGCGGACGGCGGCGCGCGGCTCTCCCTAACGCGCCGTCGACCGCAACCGCCGGACGGCCCGCCGCACGACCGGATGACGGCGCAGCGCCTCCGCCCGGACCGGGCCGCCGCCGGGGAGGCGCAGGCTCGTGAGGCGGCGGCGCTTGAAGTAGCGCTGGTACTCGGCCAGACGGGTGGCGAGGAAGGCGGCCGTCTCGTCGCGCAGGGCGTGGTGCTTGCGGGACTGCATGCAGTACCCCACGGCCCGCACCAGCGGTGCCAGCTCCTCGGCGGCTCCCGCGAGGTCGAGCGGCGTGGCGGCTTCCGCGTGCTCCGCGTCGGGCAGCGCCGCGTCGATGATGGTGAGCGGGACGCGGTTGCTGTTCTCGTACGGCGTGATGCGGTCCAGGAGCAGTTCCGTGCCGACGCGGGCGACGGGAATGCCGTAGAAGGCGGCGGCGGTCATCAGTGCCGTGGAGAAGCAGCCGATGACGAGCTTCGGCCTCAGGTACGCGAAGACCGTCTCGGCGAGGACGGGCTCGTGCAGCACCGTGAGCCGCACCCCGAGTTCCCCGGCGGCCGCCTCCAGGGACTCGCCGTACACGGCGGGCGCGCTCGGGTGCGGCTTGAACAGCACGTCCTCGTGGCCCGCGCGGGCGGCGGCACGCAGCATGCGGATGTGCAGCCGCTCCTCCTCGTCCTGTGTGATCAGGTCGATGGCGGAGAGGTACTGGCCGAGCAGGACCGCGGTGGGAGGGCGGTCGGCCGGGAGCCGCTCGGCGAGGACGCCCGCGCCGGACTCGCCGATCTGGGCGAGGACGTCGACGATCGCCTCATCGGGCACGGTCTCGGGCGGGACGCCGTACTCGGACAGCAGCATCGGCCGCAGACCGGGCACCAGGTCGAGGTGGAGCACGCGCGCGATGCGGCTGCTCATGCCGTGCGGGATGCGGTTGCGGGTGGGGCCGTAGCTCATCAGGCCGTCCGCGTAGACGTGGATCGGGCTGTCCGCGAAGATGTCGGCGATCGCGCGGGAGGGGTTGGCCTGGATGGACTCGCAGGCGATCTCCACCGGTTCGTCGCCCAGGTCCCAGGCGAGGCGTACGGCCTTCTCCAGCAGGTGGGCGTCCTGGGCGCGAGGCGACCAGCCGGCCGGGTGGTGCGGGGAGATGAACTCGTTCCAGGAGTGCACCTGGTCGAACTCGGGGCGCAGCTTCTCGAAGCCGGGCATCCGGTCCAGCGGGGTACCGACCTCCGGTACGACGGCGGTGTTGCTGACGACGAGGATGCGGCGGACGCCCTCGCGCGGACCGAACCGGCCGGCGCGGATCGCGGCGGTGACGGTCGCGGCCGCGTACTGGGTGGCCGAGCAGAAGATCTGGATCACGCCGCCACTCCCTTCAGGCCGCCCCGCACCCGGCGCAGCACGTCCACGCGTTCCTCGCCCATCCCCACCACGGCCTCGCTCAGTTCCTCCTCGCTCATCCTGCCCAGCGCCTCGGCGGCCAGCCGCTTCAGCCGCGCGGCCACACCGCGCTCGAACCGGCGCCGGTCGAGCAGCTGGTGGGCGATGACGACGCAGTAGTCGCGCAGCGCCTTCTTGCGCAGTCGGCCGGCCTCGGGGTCGTCGGCGAGCTCGGCGAGGACGAGGTCGAAGGAGCGGAAGAAGTCCAGCTGGCGCACATCGCCGATCTGGGTGAGCGAACTGGCGATGCCCCGGCGGTAGAAGACCCCGCGCAGGCTGGCGACGACGTAGGACTCGGCCCTGCGGTGCAGGTCCCAGATCCACGGGCGGTCCTCGGCGGTGCGCAGCCCGTCGTGGAAGCGGAGCATGCCCCGCTCGAGGAGGCGGCGGTGGTAGACGCCGGCCCAGGCGTACGGGTAGTCGACCATCGTGGTGTCGTCGACGGGGAGGATGGAGGTGCGCGGGTCGAGCGGGGTGTGGCGGCGGCCCTCGGGCGCCCGGTGGACGGCCCGCTCGACACCCGTGACCTGTACGTGGTCGGTGCGGACGAAGTCGACGTCGAACCGCTCGATGACGTCGACCAGTCGGGCCAGATAGCCCGGCGCCAGCCAGTCGTCGCCGTCGAGGAAGGTGAGGTAGCGGCCTTCCGCGGCGTCGAGGCCGGTGTTGCGCGCGGTCGCCAGTCCGCCGTTGTGCTCGTGCCGGATCACCCGGCTGTTCCCGAGCCGCTCCGTCAGCGCGCAGAGAGCCTCGTAGGTCCGGTCCCTGGTGGATCTGTCCTCGACGAAGACGAACTCGAAGTCGTCCCGGGCGTTGTTGACCAGGCTGGTCACGGTCTCCGGGAGATAGGACTCGATGTTGTAGCAGGGGACGACGACGGACAGGGTCGGTTGGTTGGCCACGTGTGCGCACCTGAATTCTCGGCGGGAGGTCAAGCGATCCTAGGAATGCGGGATCAGCAGGTGCGTGTCCCGTCACCGAAACCCAGGTGAATTCGGCGTGACATCCGGATCGGGTCGGAGAATTACGGTTGAAGAATGGGTGTCCCGTCCCTGCTCCTTTCCACCGCCCCGTAATTCCACGGAATACGGTGCTAGGTTCGCGCACGTGACCGACATATCCACCTCACCTCCGCCCGTCGCGCAGCACGGGCGGAGCCCGCACGGACCGGCGTCCCGCCGGCTGCGCCTCACCTCTCCCGCGGGGTGGACCACCGCCATCGCCACCGCCGCGCTGCTGATCTACACGACCCTCACCGCCGGCGTCTTCCTCGACATCCGCTATGTGCTCGCTGCCCTGCGGACGACGGGGCGAAGCGGCCTGTCGCCCTCCGAGGTGTTCGCCCACCGGCCCTTCTTCTACCGCTGGTCGATCGCCGGTCTGGACTCCGTCACCGGCGGGTCGAACGCGGTGCGCGAGGCCCTCATGCGGCTCGTCGGCCTCGCCCTGTGCGCGGCGGTCGGCCTCCTTCTGCAGCGGGCCCTGCGCCGCCGTGTGCCCGAGCGGGACGCGATGCTCGTCGCGGGCCTGACCGCGCTCACCCTGGCCTTCGCGCCCGTCATCGACTACCTGCAGCCGGAGTGGTTCGCGCTCGTCCTCGCGGCGGCCGCCGTCGCCGCCGCCCTCGGCGTCCGCGGCCCCTGGCGGGCCGCCGCGCTCGCCGCGCTGCCGCTCGGTCTCGCGGTGCTGATGAAGTACTCCACCGCCGGCACCGCGGCGATGGCGCTCGTCGTGGTCTTCGCCGTGGACCGCCTGCGGGCCCTGCTGCTCGCCGCCGCGACCGCCGTCGCCACCGGCCTGCTGTTCGCGCTCAGCGCCTGGTCGGGTTCGCGCGAGCTCCAGTGGCTGCGCGACATGCCGTACATCAACGCGCACGCGCTGGGCAGCGAGCCGATCGTCGTCCCGGACCTGCTGCTGCGGACCGCCCAGTACCTGGGCGACCGGATCGCGCTGACGCCGGTGCTGGCGCTGCTGCCCGGCGCGCTGCTGGTGTTCGCGGCCACGCTCCGCTCGCGCCGGCAGCGCGTCGAGGCCGTGGTCGTCACCCTGCTGCTCGTCGTCGTCGGCCTGGCCGTCGTGGTCTACCAGGGCAACTGGTTCGCGTACCACGGCGAGAGCCTGCCGGTGGTGGCCGCGGCCCTGACCGGCCTGGCGATCGGCCGCTGGTACGGACGGCACGGCAGGCCCCCGCTGTGCCTGACCCTGCTCGCCCTCCTGTACGGCGTGCTGACCCCACTCCTCGCCCACGTCCGCGCCGACGTCGACGTGGACGTGCTCGCCTGGCTCGCCTCGGCCGCGGCCCTCGTGGCCGGCGCGGTGGACCTGCTGCGGGTGCGCGCACCGCGTCCGCGCGCCCGCCGTGTTCCGGTGGCCCTGTCCGTCCTCGCACTGGTCGTGTGCCTGGCCGCGACCGTGTGGCCCTCGTCCGGGGTCCGGGTGGTCCGCGGCGAGCTCGTCACCACGAACGAGGAGCTGAAGGTGCAGGCGCGGTCGGCGGAGACCGCCGCCGCCCAGGTGAACGCCGAACTCCCGGCCGGGGCGGAGGTGCAGTACCTCGCCTTCGGGCAGCAGGCGTACTACATCGGCCACCCGACCCCGTGCCGCTATCCGTTCCCCACGTTCTTCAACGTGCCGAAGCAGCTCACCGAGGTTCCCTCGCTCACCTCGACCCGGGAGAACGTGCGCTGCGTCACGCAGGAGCACCCGCCCGAGTACGCCGTCTACCAGCCCAGCTGGCTGTCGCTCGGGGTGATCGACCCGCGGATCGCCGCCGACATCCGGACCACGTACGAGTGCCCCGAGCCGGAGGGGCGGCAGCTCGTGGTGTGCACCCTGCGCCACCCGGACTGATCCCGGAGGCGACGACGGAGGCCCCGGCGGACTGCTCCGCCGGGGCCTTCGCCGTGCGGCCGGCGGGCCGGGTCAGGCCACGCCCGCGAGGCGCGCCGCCTTGTGACCCAGCTCCACCGAGTAGCTCTGCCCCCGGTCCTGCGGGTAGATCTGCGCCATCGTCGCGAGCGTCACCCGGCTGAGGTGGGTGCGGTGGCCGGGGATCAGCGCCTTGTACTCGGGCGTGACCACGGGCTGGGCGAAGGGCGCCCGCGAGAAGTGCCAGTCCTGGATCCAGGACCGGTCGAACCGGGGGTTCAGCCGCTGGAGCCACGGCAGGTACCGCTCCAGCAGTTCGGCCGGCTCGGTGGTGAAGCGCCAGTCGTCCCGCTCGACGTAGTTGCCCACGTAGAGGATGTGACGGCCGCCGTACTGCGCCGGGTCGATCATCCGCGTGTGCTCGACGACCGCGAGGAACGGGAAGTCCGGCTCGTTGATGTTGAGCCAGTAGTACGGGATGGCGCTGCGGTCCAGCTCCAGGACGAAGCAGGTGGCGCCCAGGTACTGGTTGCGCCAGACGGCGTCGTCGGCGGGCGCGTCGGCGGCCTTGGCGAAGGCGGGCTGCGGAGTGGTGACGATCAGGTGGTCGAAGGTGTACGTGGCACCGTCGGCGGTGCGCACGGTGACCGGCCCGTCCTCGCCGTCCTGGCGGATCGTCTCCATCCGCTTGCCGAAGTCGACCTTGCCGCCGCGCTCGGCGATCCGGTCGCGCAGCGTCGCGTACACGCGCTCGAAGCCGCCGTCCAGGTAGCCGAGTTCGAAGGTGCGGCAGTGGACACGCGCCCACAGCCAGGCCATCGACACCTGGTCGGCGCGGTCGCCGAACTTCCCGCGCAGCAGCGGCTCCCAGACCGCCTCGGTGGCGCGCCGCCCGGCCCACTTGTTGAGCCAGCTCAGGGCGGTGCGGTCGTTGAACTTCTCCCCGTGGCGAACGATCTTCAGCCACGCCGACGACAGCCCGAAGCGGACACCGGCGGGCAGGCCGTACAGCGGGGAGTTCAGCATCTCCAGCGGGGTGCTGAAGGGGTGCATGCGTCCGTCGCGGTACACACCGGTGGTGGTCCTGTGGAAGCGCAGGTCGCCGCCCAGGCCCAGTTCCTCGATGAGTTCGATCATCTGGCGGTCGCTGCGGAAGATGTGGTGGTAGTAGCGCTCCAGCGGCACTCCCCCGACGGGGATCGACGCGGCGAGCCCGCCCAGTTCGTCGGCGGCCTCCAGGACGGTGACCGCGTGGCCCTGCTTGACCGCGTCGTACGCGGCGGTGAGGCCGGTCGCGCCCGCGCCGATGACGCCGAGATTCATGCGAAACTCCACTTTCTGTTGAGCACGAACTGGAAGACCAGCACCAACGGCAGTGAGCCGGCCTTCACGAGGTTCGGGTCGATGCCGAGCCCCCGGGAGAACACCGCGAGCAGCACGAACGTCAGCGCGATGCCGGTCAGGCCGACGGCGTAGAAGCGCAGGTAGCGCAGTAGCAGACGGTCGCGCTTGCCGAAGGTGAACAGGGCGTTGAGGACGAAGTTGTTGGTGATGCCGAGGCTGGTGGAGAGCACGTTGGCCACCTGCTCGTGCAGCCCGGCCACGTTGTAGAGCAGTAGGAAGGCGCCCAGGTCGAGGAGGACGCCGCTGCCGCCGACCAGCGCGTAGCTGATCAGTTGCCGGATGTCGCGGGCGCGGGGGGCGCCCGGCGGGGTGTCGGCACTCGGCGGGCTGTCGGTACTCGGCGGGGTTCCGGCGCCCGCCGGGGTGCCGGTGTGCACCGCGTTCTCAGTGGGCATGGCCGATGCCGTCACCGCCGGCCTCCGGGTCGTACGAGATGACCTGCCGCACGGTGTACAGGGGCCGGCCCTGCACCTCGTTGTACGTACGCCCGATGTAGCTGCCCAGCACGCCCAGCGACAGCATCTGCACACCGCCGAGGAACAGGACGACGACCATCAGCATCGTCCAGCCGGAGACGGTGATGTCCGGGCGCAGGACCTTCATGGCGAGCGCGTAGCAGATGCCGACGAGCGACAGCGCGAGCACCACGAAGCCCAGCTTGGTGATCATCCGCAGCGGCGCGGTGGAGAAGCCGGTCAGCCCGTCGATGGCGAGGCGCGCCATCTTGCGCAGCGGGTACTTCGTCTCCCCGGCGAACCGCTCGTCGCGGTCGAAGTGGACCTCGCTCTGCCGGAAGCCCATCGAGGCGACCATGCCGCGTACGAACCGGCTGCGCTCCCTGAATCGCCGCAGCTCGTCGGCGGCGCGCCGGTCCATGAGCCGGAAGTCGCCGGTGTCCACCGGGATGTCCACCTCGGTGGAGGACCGCAGCAGCCGGTAGAAGGCGTGCGCGGTGGCCTTCTTGAAGAACGTGTCCTGCCGGCTGCGCCGACGGGCGTGCACGATCTCCGCGCCGTCCCGCCAGGCGTCGATCAGCTCGAGGCTGACCCGCGGCGGGTCCTGGAGGTCGGTGTCCATGACGATGACGGCGTCGCCGCGTGCCTCGTCGATACCGGCCGTGATGGCCATCTGGTGCCCGAAGTTGCGCGCGAAGTCGACGACCCGGACGCGCCGGTCGTTCTTCGCGATGTCCTCCAGAATGGCGGGCGTGCCATCGGCGGAGCCGTCGTTGACGTAGATCAATTCATAGGCGAACTCGGGGCGCTCCCCCAGGGCCGCCACGAGTTCCTCGTGGAAGTGGCGGATCCCGTCCTGCTCGTTGTAGACGGGCAACACATATGAGACGAGCGCGGCGCCACCACGCTGACGGAGCGCGCGCGACTCCTGCACCCGGCTTGATATGTCTGGCATTCGGCGAACGTAGGGGCGCGATGTGAACGCGACTCGAACGCGCAATGAGGGGCGGGATGCGGTGAATCGACGGACGCCGCTCGATCGTCACACCCTGTGTACGGAATACGAATCCCGCATGGTCGACCGGTTAACGGGGCCGCCTATTCGCGCCCGTACCGCGCCGCGATTCCGTCGATGACGAGCTCGAGACCCTCCTCGAAATGCCGTTCGTAATCGGCGAAGATTTCCGCTCCCGCCTTCGCGGCCAGCGGGTATGCGCTCATCACGCGGGCGCGTTCGTCGAGGTCGAAACCCTCGCGCCGTTCGCCGGGGAGCGGCTGGACGCCCTGTTCCTCGATGACGAAGCCGAGCGTGTAGAGGTACGTCGTGGACATCGCGCGGACCGCCTGGGGGAGGGTGAAGCCGGACGCCGTGAACAGGCGCAGGGTGTCCTCCATCTGCTCGGCGTGCTCGATGCCGGTGAAGCGTGAGCCGCTGAAGACCCTGGCGCCGTCGCGGTAGCCGAGCAGCGCCGCCCGCAGCCCGCGGTTGGCCTTGTACAGCCGCTCCCGCCAGGTGTCGGCCGGGTCGAGGGGCGTGCCGGCGGTCATCCGGCGGTACATCTCCGTCGCCATCTCGTCGAGCAGCGCCTGCTTGTCCTTGAAGTGCCAGTACAGGGCGGGCGCCTTGACGTCCAGCTCCTTGGCGATGGCCCGCAGGGTGAGCCCCTCCAGACCCACCTCGTTGAGGAGTCCCAGCGCGGTGTCGGCCACCCGTTGCCGGTCCAGGGGCGTACGTCGTTCCGTGGTCACGCTTGACAGCTTAACGCCGTTAAGGCGAACCTGGCGGACGGCGGTACTTAACATCGTTAAGGAGAGTGGTCGTATGTCGGCGCACGGGCATGCACCGGACGTCCTGATCGTGGGCGCGGGCCCGACCGGCCTGACCCTGGGCATCGACCTGGCGCGGCGCGGGGTGGACGCGCTCGTCGTGGAGCGGGCCGACGGGCTGTTCCCCGGCTCGCGGGGCAAGGGGATCCAGCCGCGCACGATGGAGGTCTTCGACGACCTGGGCGTGCTGGGCGCGATCCGCGCGGCCGGGGGCGGCTACCCGGTCGGGATGATCTGGCGGGACGGACGGCGCGTGGGCGAACACCGGATGTTCGACCCGGCGGAGGCGAGCGAGGACTCGCCGTACGACGAGCCGTGGATGGTGCCGCAGTGGCGCACGCAGGAGATCCTGCGGGCGCGGCTGGAGGAACTGGGCGGGCGGATCGCCTTCGGCAGGGAGGTGACCGGCGTGGTGCAGGACGAGGAGGGGGTGACGGCCCGCTTCGCGTCCGGTGGCGACCTCCGCGCCCGGTACCTGGTGGCCGCCGACGGGGGCCGCTCGGCCGTGCGCGGGGCGCTCGGCATCGGCATGACGGGCGAGAGGCTCGACTCGAACCCGACGCTGGTGGCGGACCTGCGGATCACCGGCCTGGACCGCGACAACTGGCACGTCTTTCCGCCGCGCGGGGAGGGCGAGGGCTTCCTGGCGGTGTGCCCGCTCGCGGGCACGGAGGACTTCCAGGTGGTCGCACAGTTGCCGGAGGGCACGTCGGTGGACCTCTCCCTCGTCGGCGTCCGCAAGGTCGTCGCGGCCCGCTCGCACCTCGCGCCCGAGGATGTGACGGAGGTCCGCTGGGCGTCGGACTTCCGCCCCCGGGCGGCCCTCGCGGACCGCTTCCGGGACGGGCGGGTGTTCCTCGCCGGGGACGCCGCGCACGTGCACTCACCGGCCGGCGGTCAGGGGTTGAACACCAGCGTGCAGGACGCCTACAACCTGGGGTGGAAGCTGGGGGCGGTCCTGCGGGACGGCGCGGACGCCGCTCTGCTGGACACCTACGAGGAGGAGCGGCGCCCCGTCGCGGCGGACATGCTCGCCCTGTCGACGAGCGTCCACCGCGGACAGACGCGGCGCGGTGGGGCGACCCGTCAACTGGGGCTGGTGTATCGGGGATCGAGTCTGACGGAGGAGACACGTGAGGCGCCGGGCCCGGTGCGGGCCGGTGACCGCGCGCCCGACGGGACGGTCGGGTGCGTACGGCTCTTCGACGCCTTCCGGGGGCCGCACTGGACGCTTCTGGCCCTCGGCTCCGTGCAGGCTCCGGACCTCGGGGAGGCGGTGCCGGTCGTGCGCGGACCCGCCCACGAGGCGTACGGCACCGGACTGTTCCTGGTCCGCCCCGACGGCTACGTCGGCTGGGCCGGCGCGTCGGCGGCGGGGCCCGGCGACTACCTCACGCGGCTGGGCCTTCGCCCGTGATCAGGAACCGGCCAGCGACAGCTTGACCGCAAAGCCCAGGAACAGCGCCCCCGCCGCGGACGTCGCCCCCGCCGCGATCCTCCTGCGCCGCCGGAAGGCGGCGGCCAGCCTCGTCCCGCTGAATATCAGCGCACTGAGATACAGGAAGCTGGCGAGCTGCGCGAAGGCGCCGAGGACGACGAAGGAGAGGGCGGGGTAGGCGTAGCCCGGGTCGACGAACTGCACGAAGAAGGCGACGAAGAACAGGATCGCCTTGGGGTTGAAGAGGCTGATGACTAGGGCACGCCGGAAGGGCCGCTCGTCGGGAACGGCGGCGTCGGCGACCGCCTGCTCGGAGCGCCGCCGGTCTCGCCACATCCCCCAGGCGGCCCGCAGCATCCCGACCGCCAGCCACGTCAGATACCCGGCGCCCGCGTACTTCACGATCCCGAACAGCAGGGCGTTGGCCTGGAGGAGGGAGGCGACGCCCGCGGCGGAGAGCGTCATCAGCACGGTGTCCCCGCACCACACCCCGGCCGCGGCGGTGTACCCGGCCCGCACTCCGCGCCGAGCGGCGACGGAGAGGACGTACAGGGAGTTGGGCCCGGGGAGGAGGACGATCAGGACAAGTCCTGCCAGGTAGGTCGGGAGATCGATGACACCGAACATGGCAAGGAGTGTCGCACGCGGGTACGACACTCCGGTCCGGGGCGTGGCTCAGTCGTCGCCGTCGAGGAGGGTGTCGACGCAGAGGTCGAGGGTGACGCCGACGCATTCCGGGACGGGGACGGTCTGGCCTCGCTTGAAGCGGAGGGGGTCGGGGTACTTCCCGTCGGCCGGGTCGGTGTAGAGCAGGACCTCGTCGTGCTTGCGGTCGGCGATGAGGTGGGCAGGAATGTTCGCCCGCGCGTAAACGTCGACCTTGGTGGCTGTGTCGTTGGACCAGTTGGAGGACGTGACCTCCACTACCAGACGGAAGACATACGGGGCGTAACAGTTCTTCTCGACGAGCGCCTCCTTGTAATCGGCGTCTACGACAGAGAAGTCCGGTACGGCGTAATCATCCGGCCCGGTCGGGAGCCACAAGCCAACGCCTTGCACGCATCTGAGACCGGACCGTCGGGCCTTGATCCGCAGAAACTCCTCGATGAGCCAGGTCAGCGTCTCCTGATGCGGACCGTCCGGCGGCGGTGTCACGACGATGCTCCCGTTGAGGATCTCCACCCGGTGCCCGGGCAGCTCCTCCCACAGCCGGTCGGCAGCATCGGCAAGCGACGACTCGTGCCGCATCACAGCCACGGCACCCTCCTTCGGGGACACCCTCCACGAGCGTAACCGTGGGCGGGCGATTTCCACCCTCGATCACCCATTCGAGGGGATCGGCCCAGCTCAGAACGCATCCGACGGCACATGAGTCCCCCAAACCTCCCGCAGGGCGTTGCACACCTCGCCCACGGTCGCCCGGGCCCGCAGCGCCTCCTTCATCGGGTACAGGACGTTGTCCTCGCCCTCGGCGGCCTTCTTCAGGGCCGCCAGGGCGGCGTCCACCGCGGCCCGGTCGCGCTCGGCGCGCAGGGCCGCGAGCCGCTCCGCCTGCTGGGTCTCGATGGCCGGGTCGACGCGCAGCGGCTGGTACGGCTCCTCCTCGTCGAGCTGGAAGCGGTTGACGCCGACCACGAC
>NZ_JBIUBX010000051.1:0-20576 GCF_044548445.1 Streptomyces sp. NPDC052016 | reverse complement strand
AGCTGCCGCCACGTGCAGCCGGAGGTGGCCACGAAAATGATCGCCGCGAGGCATTCGCGGTCCCCAGCCCGCCGTCGCCCGCCGCCCTGCGGGCGTATGACCTCCGCCGGCGGGACCACCCGCCGGAACAGCATCCACAAATCGTCGGGCACCAACCGCTCGATCAAATCCGTCATGCACGGTTCAACGAGCGATCACACCATCAGAAACGGCGTCTAAGACGTACACCTACGACGAGCAGGGCAACACCACCAAGCGCTACGGCCCGACCGGCACCGCACAGAACCTCACCTGGGACATCGAAGGGGAACTGGTCCGCCTCACCGAAGGCACCAAGACCACCGACTACCTCTACGACGCCAACGGCGACCTCCTGATCCGCCGCGGCCCCGACAAGACCGTCCTCTACCTGGCCGGCCAGGAGCTCCACTACGACACCGCGGCCAACACGTTCAGCGCCCAGCGCTACTACCCGGCCGGCGACGCCACCGCCATCCGCACCGAAACCAGCCTTTCCTGGATGGTCGACGACCACCACGGCACCGCCTCCATGACGGTGGATGCCACCACCCAGGCCATCACCCGGCGCTACACCAAGCCCTTCGGCGAAGCCCGCGGCGCGACACCACCGGCCTGGCCCGACGACAAGGGCTTCCTCGGCAAACCCGCCGACGCCGACACCGGACTCACCCACATCGGCGTCCGCGAGTACGACCCGGCCACCGGACGCTTCCTGTCCGTCGACCCCATCCTCGCCCCCGAAGACCACGAGTCCCTCAACGGCTACGCCTACGCCAACAACACCCCCGTCACCAAGTCCGACCCCACCGGCCTGCGGCCGATCACGAACTGCGAGCACGGGTGCAGCGACGGCAAGGGCGGCACCTACCGGGACCACCTTTCTCCCAACGGCAACGGCGGATGGACCTACCACTCCACGCAGATCTACACCCAGGCGTTCCAATACCAGAAGGCGGGCGGCGGTACCGGAAGCGGCACCATGACCGTCACCATCCGGACAGACGGGGGCCACAAGTCGGCGCAGGTGGTGTTCAAGAAGGGTCCTGACCCGAAGCCTCAGCGAAAAGACGGATCGCAGTGCCGAGCCTGCTGGGCCATGGGAACGAACCCCTACTACAACCCGAAAGCCGACGACCTGCCAGACCGACCGAAGCTCGCAACCTGGCAGAAAGTGGTGCTGGGTGTCGTCGTGGTCGTGGCGACGGCCGTGGCCGTCGCCCCAGTGGCCGTCGCCCTGGGTGAGGGTTGCCTCGCCACAGCCCCGGTCTGCGCCGCTGAACTCGCTGAAATGGCGACCGGCGGTGCATCCGGCGGAAGCGCGGTAGTGGGTAGTGGGGCTGCTGCGGCTGGCGTCAAGGCGCTCGCGACAGGCAAATACGGGGCTGCGACAAACGCCGCTAACGGGGCCCGGCTTGCAGAACAGCTAGCGTACGAAGTCGATGTAGCTGCAGCGTCCGCAATGTTCACCAAGGATGGTGCCCTCACCGCGGAAACCATCGCGCGTTCCATGAAGATTCAAGAGGGCTCCAAGATGGGAAACAAGCACCTGAAGGCATATTTTGAGGCGCACGGCGGTGTCGACCAGTGGGGTAAGTATGCGACTCCACGAATGAACACCCCGGGAGGCGAGGGAACCAGGGCAACTTTCGACATTCATTTCTACAAAAACGAAGTGAGCGGAGAGGTCTACTACTATGACTACAAGGTAAAGTTGGGCGGAGGGGAGCGAAAGTGAGAGTTCGTTACCTGGGCGCGCCAGACACGCCTCCCAACCCTGTTGATGGCAGATACCACTTCACTCCAGGGCAGGAATACGTAGTACTCGAACTGCATGTACGGAGTGACGGTTCTTCTTCCTTGAGAATCGAGCACTCGCCAGGCGACCTCGCTGGCCTGTACAGCGGCAAGTACTTCGAGCAGGTGTCTGACACCATCCCTTCCCAATGGAGTGTGGAGATCTATCAGCGAGGCGGGCTGAGCATGGGGCCGAAGGAATGGATCGCAGGAGATTTCTGGGAGCGCATGATGGAGCGTGACCCGGAAACGGAGGCTGCATTTGAGGTGACACGCAACGCGATCGTGGCCGAGGATCCGGTCGCCTGAGTGAAGGCCCCGGGGCACGTGTAAGGGCGGATTCCAGGGGTCGTCGCAACAAGTGGTTGTGTTGATCAGGCCGCGAGCAGTTCAGGCAGACGCTCGGCTGGGGTTTCCCAGCCGAGCGTTTTGCGTGGGCGCCCGTTCAGCTCGGCAGCGACGGCGTCCAAGGGTTCGCGGGTAACGCTCGGATGAGCCGCTCCGGTTTGATGGAGGCTCGATTCCCTGAGAGGATCGAGTCATGGCCCGTCCGTCCCCTTACCCTGCTGAGCTTCGTGAGCGTGCGGTGCGCATGGTCACGGAGGTCCGCCCCAACTACCCAACTGAGTGGGCCGCAATGAAGGCGGTCGCCGCAAAGCTGGGCATCGGTTCCGCCGAGTCGGTGCGGACGTGGGTTCGCAAGGCCGAGGTCGACACCGGCAGCGTCCCGGGGTGACTTCGGAGGAGGCCGCGGAGATCAAGCGGCTGCGGGCCGAGAACGCTGAGTTGCGCCGGGCCAACGAGATCCTCAAGGCGGCCTCGGCTTTCTTCGCGGCCGAGCTCGACCGGCCGTCGAAGCGCTCGTAGCGTTCATCGACGCCCACCGGCAGGTGTTCGGGGTCGAGCCGATCTGCGCAGTCCTGACCAGCCAGGGACTGAAGATCGCGACGAGCACCTACTACGCCGCCAAGAACCGCACTCCCAGTGCACGGTCGGTCCGCGACGCGGAGCTGAAGACGCAGATCAGCTGCGTCCACGCCGACAACTTCGGCGTCTACGGAGTGCGAAAGGTCTGGCGGCAGCTGCACCGCGAGGGCATACCCGTGGCCCGCTGCACGGTCGCCCGACTGATGCGTGACCTCGGTCTTGAGGGTGCCCGACGCGGGAAGAAGATCCGCACCACCATCCGCGACGACGGCCGTGAGCGGGCCTCTGACCTGCTCGGACGCGACTTCACCGCATCCCGTCCGAACGAGCGGTGGGTCGCCGACTTCACCTATGTCGCGACGTGGTCCGGCATCGTCTACGTCGCCTTCGTCGTGGACGTGTTCTCCCGAGCGATCGTCGGCTGGTCGGCCGCCACCAGCAAGCGGTCCAAGCTCGTCCTCGACGCCCTCCACATGGCCCTGTGGCGCCGCGACCGGGCCGGCATCCCCGCAGGTCCCGGGCTCGTTCATCACTCGGACGCGGGCAGCCAATACACGTCTTTCGCCTTCACCGCCCACCTGCTCGAGGCTGGCATCGACGCCTCGATCGGCACCGTCGGCGACGCCCTGGACAATGCGCTCATGGAGTCCCAGATCGGCCTTTACAAAACGGAGCTGATCAAGCCCCGCAGGCCCTGGCACGGCCTGGCCAACGTGGAACTCGGCACTGCGGAAATGGGTCGACTGGTTCAACAACCAGCGCCTCCACACCCCCATCGGAGACATCCCGCCCCACCAACACGAGACGAACCACTACGCTCAACGCCAGCCCCAACCGGCGGCTGGAGTCAACGCATAGAGCCTCCATCGAACCTGGAGCGGTTCACGGAGGGGGGCTGTTGGTGTGCGGGGTGGTTGTTGGCCTGGGGTGTTGTGGGTTTGTTGAGAGGTCGGGTGGGCGGTTTGAGTGGGGTGGGCCGGGTGTGTGAGCTGGGGTTATGTGTTCTGTATGGAGTGTGTCTGGGTGTGGTGTAGGTAGTTCTGGGGTGTAATGGTCTGTTTGGTGTTTTTGCTGGTCTGGGCTGTTTTGCCTGGTCGGTGGGTGGGGTTAGCGGTTGCGGGTGGGGCGCAAGGTCTCTACGACGATTTCAAGCGGGACTGTGCCACCCGCGGCGTCTCCTACATCCAGGGGCTTGCCCAGTCCGTGGCGCTGTGGCTCGAGCAGAATCCCGCAGACGAAGAGGCTCCACCCACACGGCGCATCATCGTCTGCAACCAGAAGGGCGGCGTAGGGAAGACCGCCGTCACCGCTGGCCTCGCGCAGGCCCTGGCGGAAGATCCCCACGTGCTGCCGGGTAAAACAGAGGACACCGCCTCTCTCGCTCAAGCCGCCGCAAGGTCGGGTCTCCGTGTCCTCATGGTCGACTACGACCCCCAAGGACACCTCTCCCACCAGTTGGGTCTGAAGGCCATCCCTGCCGGTAGCGAGAGCCTCATCACTCACATGAACAGGGAGCAGACCCGCACCCCGCTCATCGACCTCACCGTCGACATAGAGGAGACGCGCTTCGGAGACCGGCTGCGCATCCTCCCCGCGGCGTTCGATGCCTTCCTGCTCGACTCCGGCCTCACCATGTTCCGCGGGCCCCGGCACGCTGCCCTTGAGCGAGCGCTATCCCCACTGGAAGAGCACTTCGACGTCATCGTCATCGACTCCCCGCCCAGCCTGGGCTTGGCCATGGATGCCGCCATCTACTACGGCCGTCGCCGCGATGGAGAGAAGCCCGGCTCGTCTGGCCTGGTGATCCCCGTCGAAGCCGAAGACACGTCCGCGCAGGCGTACGGCATGCTCATCAACCAGGTCCACTCCCTCGCCACCGACTACGACATCGACGTGGACCAACTCGGCCTCGTAGTCAACAAATACGACTCACGACGCGGGTACATCGCTACCTCTTCCCTCGAGAAATGGAAAAGCTTGGGGACACCGCCCGTCCTTGCGGTCATCGGCGACTTGAAAGAGCAGCGTGAAGCCGTCCGGCTCCAGAGAGCACTCCTCGCCTACTCCCCCGAATCCGACCAAGCCCACCACATGCGTGAGATCGCTCGGAGGCTGACATGAGCAAAGCCGATGCCCTCGGCGGCTCCGCCACGTTCGACGCTGTTGCCCAACCCATGAGTAGCCGCGCCGCGAGCTTTGCTGCCTTTGCCGGACAGACCACGGAGGCCCCGGCCGCAGCCGCCACCCACACTTCACTCCGGGTTGCTGTCGACCGGCTGGCACCGAACCCCTACAACCCCCGCGCCACCCTCGCGGCCATAGAGGAGATGGCGGACAGCCTCACCAGCAAGGGCATCATCCAACCCCTCACCATCGTCACACGCGAAGCATTCCTGGCAGCGCACCCCGACCACGCACAGGACCTCGCGTCAGCCGAGTACGTCGTCGTCGACGGCAACCGTCGCCTCGCCGGTGCCAAGCTCGCCGGTCTTGACGAGGTTCCCGTCCACGTCGACGACGCGCTCGCCTCCGACGCCGACACCTTGCTGGAGACGGCACTCATCGCGGCTGTCCAGCACGAAGACCTGGAACCGCTCGACGAGGCCAAAGCACTTGAACGGCTCGTCCAAGTCCATGGCTCGCAGCGCGCTGTAGCCCGGGCTTTGGGCAAGTCCAGCGGGTGGGTCACCCAGCGCCTCGCTCTCCTGAAGCTCACTCCTGAGCTCAAGCAGGCCCTGGAAGACAAAGAACTGCCGGTCAAGATCGCCCGCAGCGTTGGGCAGCTGCCCGAACAGCAGCAGCAAAGCGCCGCGGAAGAAGCGCTTGCACAGCGGGCCCAGCAGAAGAGGGAGTCCAGCCGGAAGCCGAAGGGTGCTTACCCGGTAAGCACCGAGCTGACCAGAGGGGCTGTAGTCGGGACACCCGGTCACAGCCCCTCCTGCGTTGGCCGACGCCTTTCGGTATCACCCTCGCCGCGTGGTGGTGTGCCCCGGTCACGAGCCGACTTCCGTACCTCGGTCAACAAGCGCGGCACCGGATGCCTCGGCGGGAACAGGCGATCAGGGAGACAACCACCGCAGGGACGGCCCGAATCGCCATAATGTGGTGCGGGCCGGCTACCGAGATCCATAGCGTTCTGGGGTGGCAGCAGCGATTACATACTCAAGCTCGTCCGGACGGCACTGGACTCCTTCGATGAGGAGCCTTTGGAGGTATCGGTCCGCCGTGCGGTGCGGATCGCGAACCTGATGGGCGACACCAAGTACGCGGTGCGGATCGCGCTGGACCTCGAACCTACGGGCGAGGACCGCGTGACGAACGGTGAGACCTCGCGCATGCTCACGGCCGACCCCTCAACCTGGGGGTCAATGACGGGGCCCGCAGAGCAGGCCCTTGTGGGATGGCAGCTTTGCCAAGACAGGACGGCTTACAGGCTCGCACCCAAGAGTCGAAACTCGTTGTGCCGGTGAGCCAGGCTGGTCCACCTTGAGGGCATGACTGGTGAGAAGTTCAACGTCTCGGCGCCGTGGAGCTGGAACGCCCGCCACTTCGTGGACCGAGGTTGTCCTCGGACCGGTGGATCCGAGTTCCTGCTCCACTCTGACAGCAGCGCAACCGGCGGGCTTGAGGCGGCATGCCCTCCGTACGTGCTGACCAACTGCCTCGGACAGCCTGAGAACGGGCGCTTGGCCCCGGTCATTGCGATCTACCTCGATGACCACAGTCCCGACTTCGATGTACAGCCGATGGACAAGACGGACACCGAAGGCTGGTTGAGCCTCTCTCTCGACGATGAGATCGCCTGTCTCATCTCCGTCGTAGCAGGAGTGCGCCTGCGTGCGGGAGGACACGTCCGGCGCTTTACGGCAGAGCCGACCGACCGGGGTACTCCTGCGTTCTACGCACATCGCGTGCCTGACTGGACAGCAGCCGCACGCTCCATCTACCCCACCCCGCAGCAGTTTCGTCTCGAGCCGTTGGCCGACTGGATGAACCGATACCTCGCTCTGAGCAGAGAGGACGCCGTAACGCTTGTCCGTGCGGCCCGCCAGTTCAGAGACGCCCTGTGGATAGCCGATACGGACCCAGAAATGGCCTGGCTGCTCTTGGTCTCAGCGGTGGAAGTCATCGCCGGCCGGGAGGCGCTCAGGGACCTAGCCCCTGCTGAACGGCTTCGGCAAGAGATGCCGGCCCTGGCGGAGCAACTGTTCGAAGCTGGAGGCGATGCGCACCTGGAGGCCGTAGCAGAGCAGCTCGTTCCCATTGTGAAGGCCACCGCGAGGTTCATGTCCTGCATGAACAAGTACCGACCTGACCCCCCGGAGACCCGGCCAGAAGAGTATGCGCAGGTTGACTGGGAGTGGACCCGGCTGAAGAAGGCCATCAACCTGGTCTACAGGTTCCGATCGGAGAGACTCCACGCAGGCATTCCCTTCCCACAACCGATGTGCTACCCACCTATGACGAGCGGGGCCGCCCCTGACGAACGGCCTTCAGGGCTTGCTGCTGCGGCAGGAAACGCCTCCTGGATGGCCCGAGACCTGCCCATGCACTTGCATACCTTTGGAAACATCGTCAGAGGGTGTCTTCTGAACTGGTGGCGATCCCTGCCAGCCGCAGCACTTGAAGCGCCAGGTCTGGACGCTTCCGGGTGACGCGCTAGCCGTTCGGCTTGCCCGCAGCATTCGCACGGCGTCGTCAGGCGTCGTCCCCGGGCAGCAGCGGCATCGCCTCCTTCCATCGGATGGGCTGAAGCTGGCGGCAGCCGACAGGGCACCAGCGGTCCTTGATGACCTCTCGTTGCGGGAAGGAGAACTGGGCGCTGAGGACCAGGTACGCCAACTCCGTGGTGACCGTGTGGCAGAGGGCGCAGGGGATTCCGTCTCTGGTGATTTCCATGCGCGGGAGAGTGCACACACCGGAGGCTTACCGTCTCGGGCTGGCCTGGCGGTCCGCCTGGCGGGCGCTCCGGTAAAGATCTGGCGATGCCCTCCCGCCCAGCGGGAAGGACCCCGGATCGCGCTTTTGCGCAGGTCAGCGCTGGGGCTTCATGGGCCGATGATCAGCATGTCGCCAGTCCGCCCGGGGAACGGGTGGCGCTACCTCTTCCGTGGTGTGATGGTCGGCGACGGCCACCGCCGGGCGGGCACGCCGCTGCGCGTCGCCCAGGACGAAGCCGGTGTCCCGCCCGGTGTGTGGAAGGGCCAGGGCCTGGCCGCGCTCGGCCTGGCGGCTGGGGACGTGGTGACCGAGCGGCAGGCCGAGCTGCTCCTGGGGGAGGGCCGGCACCCGGACGCCGACCGGATCGAGCGCGAGCTCCTGGCGCAGGGCAAGACTCCGGCGCAGGCGAGGCGGGCGACCGTGCTGGGCAGGCCCATCGAGCACAACCGCTCACCGAAGACCGACAAGGCCAAGGAGCGCACCCCCTGGCTGGCCTTCGACCTGACGTTCCGGCCCCCGCCGACGGCACACGTCGCATGGGCACTGATGGACGACCGGCACCGCCGGGTGCTGGAGCTGTGCGACGCCATCGCCCGCGACAAGACCCTGGCGTGGACGGAGGAGTCGGTCGCGGAGATCCGCTGGAAGGCCGGCGGCAAGGAGCGCGCCCGGGTCAAGGACGGGCTGGTCATCGCGGTCTTCAGGCACTACGAGTCCAGAGCCACGGAATCGAGGCCGCTGCTTCACACTCACGCGGTCGTGTCGATCCGCGCCCGGCGGCCGCACGACGGGAAGTGGGGCAACCTGTCGGCGGACTCGCTGATGACCCACATAGTCGCCGCCGACACCCTCTACACCCTCTACTTCATGGAGGAGGTGACGGCCCGGCTCGGGTGGGCGTGGGAGCCGCGCGAGGTGACGCCCGGCCGCCGGCCGGTCATGGAGATCGCGGGTATCGACCAGCGGCTTATCGGCTGGCAGTCGACCCGCCGTCAGCAGATCGAGGACGCGCTGCCCGTCCTGACGGCCAAGTATGAGGAGAAGCACGGGCATGCGCCGGGGGAGCGGGCCGCCTACGCGCTGGCCTGTCAGGCCGCCGACCAGACCCGCCCGCCCAAGCGCACCGAGCTGCGGTCGCTGACCGAGCTGCGGACGCGCTGGCGCACCTCAGCGATCCGGGCGTTCGGCGCCTGCACCGTCTACCGGCTTGCGGCGCGGGCGCGAGCGGCGGCCGCGGCGGCGTGGGCGCGGGTGCGGCCGGTGGTCGACATCGCCCTGGCCGCCGTGGACACCGTCGCCGTGGTCTATGTGATGCGCGGCGCGTTCGCACGCCACCACCTGCTCGCCGAAGCCCGCCGCCACCTCGCCTACGTCCTGCGCGGCCGGCCTCACCACCCCGGCCTGGACGAACGGATTGTGCGGGCCGCCGTCGACGACTACACCCGCCCCGTCGGGCGTGGCCGGAGGATGACCGCCGACCTGCGCGCCCTGTACCCGAGCGACACCGAGGACCAGGCCGTGCTGCGCCCGCTGACCCGCAGTCGCACGGCGGCCCCGTACGAGCGGGCCCGCATCGCCGCCGGCGCCCTGGCCGCCCGGGTCCGCGCCGCGCGGCGAGCGGAGCGCTTGGGCTCCCGTCCCCGTCCGTACGCCGTCGCGGTGCCCGCCGCCTCGAGGTCGCACCCGTGGCCGTTCCGTGACGGCCGGAAGGATGGCCGCCTCCTGGAGCCGGAGACCGGAGTCGACGTCGACGCGGTGGAGCAGACCCGCCAAACCCTTGAAGTCGCCGCCGCGCAGGTGGCCGCCACGCTCCAGAACAGCCGGCGGGCACGCGAAGCCGCCTACGGCCTGCGTCGGCAGCCTGCCCCGGCGGCGGTCCCGCCGCCGCACGCCCAGCAGCCCGGCACCCAGCACACACCACAGAAGGAGTCGCGTGAGTACCCCGGAAGAACAACCCAGCCTTGACGAAGCCCTCGCCCGCGCCCACGCCGCCCGAGAGAAGATGGCCGCCGCGCTCGACGAGGACCAGGAGCCCGAACCTGATGAGCCATTGGGGTGGCAGCCGATCTGGAAACGGCCCCGGAAACCGAAGTCGAAGGCGGCGAAGAAGGCGGAGCTGCGCAAGCAGCGGAAGCGACTCCAGGACGCCGGACGTCGCCGCCTTGCCGCCGGGCAGTCGCGCCGGCCCCGGTCCCAGCAGAACCGGATCGGCAACGCGGCCGCGCGCCGCGACGCGCGTGCTTTGTCCCGAGTGCGGCACTCCACCGCGTGGCTGTGGTGACGATGCGATGCACTCGACCTGCTGCGGACGGCCATTGCAACCTCCGCGCCCCCGGACTGCATTCTGTTCCGCCGCGCCGGGCGGATCCCTCAGTGGATCCCCTCGGGCCCGTCGCTGCCAGCGGCAGCATTGTCAGTGGCGGCTGGAAGGTTGGACGGTATGAACAGCGACGACGAGCAGTTGCTGTGCGGCCGGGTCTACGGCGCCGACCCCGACCACCCGGGACCGCTGGCGGGCCGGAGCTACGTCGAACTGGTCGGCGGTCCGCTGGACGGGCTGCTGCTGGACATCACCGGCTGGACGCAGGATGAGATCGGTACCAGTGTTTCCCTGCTGACGGACCTCGGGCAGTTCGGGCCGGGCGGCCGGGCGCTGTACGACCCTCGTCCGGGCGACCGCAGCCGTTTCGACTGGTCCGGCGACAGCCCCTGACCCGGTGGGCAGGCCGTCCAGGCCTGCCGAAGGGAGCGATGCCGCCGGAGGAGAGGCCGGGGTGCGGGTGGGAAGGCCGCGGCGTGGAGCGCGCGAGCGGTGCAGCCCGCATCGGTTCCAGTCCCTTCTTCTCTTGTGACGAGTCGCCGGCGCATCCCGCGGCGGGTCCGTCCCGTCCGGATTGGTGGGCCGGGTTGTTACTCACTTTCGGGTGAGTGCGCTCGTCACGGTGGGGTGGCGCAGCCCGGCGATACGTCGCTTGAAGCCGGTAGTTCCAAGGGCCCGGCATCCGAGGCCTCACCGGTCTGCCCGATTCAACCGATCAGTCGCTCTCCCCGGCGCCGCTCCGCCTCCCGCCGCTCCTCCTCGGCGATCCAGCGGTCGATGAGCCCCAGCTGCCGGACAGCCTGCTGCTCGACGACGCGCCGGGCGAAACGCAACGCGTCCAGACGCGAGAGCGGCTGCTCACCACCCACCTGCTCCTCCCGGCCTACCGTGTCTTCGTTTGCCCCTCAGATTCGCACAAACGCTCTAATTGAAGTATGCATCGCGTCGACTACCTCACCGAGACCCAGGAGCGCATCCTGCGCTGTATCCGCCGGCACATCGCCGACCACGGCGAGGCGCCGACGATGCAGCAGATCGGCGCGGCTGTCGGCGTGCGCACCCGGGCCTCTGTGCACTACCAGCTCGGCGAACTGGAGGCGAAACACGCGATCGTCCGCGAGCCGGGGCGGTCGCGAGGGATCCGCCTCGCATGACCGGCGCCGGCCGCTACCACCTGCTGCTCGAATCCGGCGGCCGGCCGGTGCAACACGGCTGGTGGCACCGTGAGGAGGTCGCGCGGGAAAGGTTCCGCCGCTGGATCGGCGAGTACGGCAGCATGCCGGACGCCCGCGTCACCCTCACCGACGACGAGACCGCCGAAGTGCTGGCCACCTGGCCCGACGACCGGTAGCTATTCGGCCAGCGGGTCCTCTTGCGTGTGCCGCACGGCCTTCTTCACGGCCCGCTCCGGTGCGTCTGCAAGAGGGAGGGCGTAGCGGGATGCTGCTCTGCGGCGTGGGTGCCAGCTGCGGTTGAGGGGGAAGGCTGACCTGTCCGAGTGTCGGGTCGTGGTTACCCCCTTTGGGGCGAGGGGGTTTGGGGCCTGCTGTGGTTTGGTTGGCGTGGGGGTGCTGGCTATTGCTCGGCCTTGGCTTCGACCTGGGGTGCCAGGTCGGCGACGCGGTCCAGCAGTGCGACCAGTTGGGCGTAGTCCGTTTCGGACATGTCTTCGCGTAGTCCGTGTTCGATGCGTTCGGAGAAGCTCTTTGCCGCGGCGGCCCTCTTTTCGCCTGCAGGGGTGAGGGAGACCAGCATGACCCGGCCGTGATCGGGGGATGCGTGACGCTCGACCAGCCCTTTGGCTTCCAGGTTCTTGACGATGCCGGTCATGGTCTGGGAGGTGACCAGTGCCTCGCGGGACAGTTGCGTGCATGACTTCGCGGCGCCTCCGGTCAGGTATCCGAGGACCTTGCATTGCGCCTCGGTGAGGTCGAGGTCCCGCACGCCGTGTGCTTTGCGTGCCACGATCGCCTGCTCGGCCCTCTTCAGGTGGAAGCTGAGCATGCTGCCCGGGACGGTCGGCGCGGACTGGGCGTCGGCCGGCACGTGACTGCTCTTCTTCGTGGTCATCGTTGGCCTGCCTCTCGGTGACTGCACTAAAGCATAACGCTACATGGTTGTAGGGCCCTTATCGGTTGCAGGGCGGCAGGACCGGTCCCTCCTTCCCTGCCAGGCAGTGCCGGGCTGGCATCTATGACCAGCCGCACACCCTCAGCGGCGCCGCGGTGCACACGAAGGCCGTAACTCACCTCACAGCGACGAAGAGGGGTAAGGCTTCTTCCATGATGTAGGGTCCTTCAATTATGAGTGAAGCAACATCAAAGCAGGCTGCTCATAAGAAGCAGCTTCCGTCGTGGGTAACTCTCCTGCTCGTCTCACTTGCCGTCTTCAACATCCCGGTCGCTCTGACGGGGGCGGGTGTGGCCCTGCCCGGCGTCGCCGAGGCATTCCACCCGAGCACCCAGCTCCTGCAGTGGGTGGTGGTCGGCTACAACGTGATGTTCGCGTCGCTGATGCTTGCCTTCGGTACTCTCGCTGACCGCGTCGGGCGCAGGCGTGTCTTCCAGTTCGGCATCGCCCTGTTCGGTGCGGCTGCCGCAATCGCCACGGCTGCGCCGTCCATCGTCGTCCTGGACATCGCGCGGGCGGCCGGCGGCATTGGCGCCAGCGCCGCTCTGACCGCGGGGTCGACTCTGGTGGCCGCCCGCTTCCACGGCCCCGCCCGGGTGCGCGCCTTCGCTATCTTCGGCACCGCGCTCGGCGCCGGCCTCGCCTTCGGCCCCTTGATCTCCGGTGTCATGGTCGCTGCCGTCGGCTGGCGTGGTGTGTTCGCCGTCCCGGCCGCCGTGGGACTCCTCGTGGCCGCGGTAACACCGCTGCTCAGTGAATCGCGAAACCCGGCAGCGCAGCGCCTGGACTGGCCGGGCACCATCACCTTCACCGCCGGACTGTTCCTGTTCATCTTCGCGCTCGTCGAAGGGCCGGCGTTCGGCTGGACCTCCGCCCTCGTGCTGGGCTCCCTGGCCGGCTCCGTCGCGCTGATGGCTCTCTTCTACGCCGTGGAAAAGCGCCACACGGCGCCCATGTTCGATCTCTCTTTGCTGCGCCACTCGCGGTTCATGGGCATCAGCGCGACCGCGATGGCCCTGGCCTTCAGCCTGCTGCCGCTGCTGGTGCTCCTGCCCACCTACTTCAGTGCCGTCGAGGGCTACAGCGCCCTGCACTCCGGCGGGATCCTGGTCCTGTTCACCACTCCCATGCTGGTGATGCCGCTGTTCGCGACCCATATGAGCCGTCTGCTGCCGCTGCGTACCCAGCTCGCCGGAGCCATGGCCCTGGTCGCCGGCGGCATGGCCTGGCTGTCGGTGATCGGTCCCGGCGTGGGCGTCGGCGCTCTGGCCGGGCCACTCCTTGTCGCCGGTTTCGGCTACGGGGTCACTCTCGCCGTGCTGGACGGTGCCGCCGTCTCCAGTGTCGAACTGGAGCAGGCGGGCATGGCGGCGGGCATGTTCAACGCCTTCCGTCTGACCGCGGACACCGCGGCCGCGGCCATCGGCGGGTCCTTGCTGATCAGCATCACGGCGGCCCAGCTGGCTGGAAAGGTGCCCGATCCGGCCCTGGTGACCGAAGAGCTCAACGGCGGGGTGCGTACCAGTCTTCCGGCTGCCTCACAGGCCTTCACTACGGCCCTGCACGTCGTGATCTGGCTGGGAGCGGCGCTCGCGCTCGTCACGGTGCCCATCTTGCTGCGCACCCTTAGGCCGCAGCCGCAGTCCGTCCGGCTTGTGGCTTCATCGGTCACCGCATCCGAGGCCGTACCCGAGAACGACCCGGCGTTCTAGACGCCTGTTGCCCACCCGATGCAGCGGATGTGCCCGCTTCCGCCGTCACCGTCACGGCGGGAGCGCATCCCCCTCTTACATCGTCGACCACGGCGTGCCCCTGCCCCTTCGCGGGGGCACGCCGCCCTCCGCTGTCTCCGGATCGTGCCGGACGGCATGAGTGCTTGCCTCATGGAGGAATCATGCTCAGCACCAACAGATACGGCCTCGCCCACGGCACCCTGGCTGTACGGCCGGCCCCACCTCGCTACCCGGCGCTCAGCGCGGGCGTGCACTGGCTGGAAACACCGACCAAGCCAGCCCTGCTCCATGTTCCGGAGCCCTTGCCGTTCCGGCCTCCTGCGCTGCTCGTCGCCCTGCATGGAGCCGCCGGCGTACCCGGTGACATGCTCGCCCTGTTCAAAAAGGCTGCCTACCAGCACGGCGCGCTGCTGCTGGCCCCCAACTCCGACGACATCACCTGGGACGCGGTCGGTCAGGGAGCCTTCGGCGAGGACGCGACCAGCCTGCAGCACGCAATGGCCACTGTCTTCGACCACTTTCCCATCGATGCCGACCGCATCGCCCTGGCCGGATTCTCCGATGGCGCCTCCTACGCACTGGGCCTCGGCCTGGCCAATGGCGACCTCTTCACTCGAGTTCTGGCCTACTCGCCCGGTCTCGTCCCGCGTGTCCACCGAAACGGAAATCCCAGAGTCCTGATCTCACACGGACGTCACGACACCGTCCTGCCCATCACGGGCACCAGCCACCGCATCGTGCCCGAACTGGAAGACGACGGGTACTGCGTCACTTACATCGAACACGCCCGCGGCCACGAAGTCCCCAGCAGCGTGGTGACCGCCTCGTCCGAGCTGCTCGGCTGAGCATTACCGTTCGCGAGCCCGTGAGCGGGGATGCGAGAGGGAGCGCACGAAGGGGCCCTGTGAACAGGCAGGGGAGGGCCCTGCCGCGCTGCCGAAGTCACCGCGCATACTGAGAGGGAAAGCAACGAGCCCGACCGCAACACCCGTGCGTGGGAAGCGCCGTGTCACAACCGTGGATTGATTACGGAGCCATCTTCCAGGCGTCGCCCAGTGCGATGCTGGTGCTCTCCCCCGAATTTCTCATCCTGGATGCGAACGCTGCCTACCAAGAGTTGGTCGGACGCAGCCGGGGCCAGCTCATCGGTCAGTATGTTTTCGACGCATATCCCGACAACCCGCACGACCCCCAGGGTGCCGGAATGCGTCGGCTCGAGGACTCGCTGCTCCGAGTCCGGCAGACCGGCACGCAGGACATTGTGAGCCCGGTCCGCCATGATGTGCAGGATGCGCAATGCCCCGGCGTATTCGTGGAGCGGTACTGGAGCCTGATCAACGCCCCCGTCCTGGACATCGATGCACGTGTGCTGATGATCGTGCACCGTCTCGAGGAGATCACCGGGCTTGTGCAGGCCGACCAATCGGCGGCGGATCACAGGCGGCGGCAGATGGAAACCGAGCTGTATGCCCGATCCCGTGAGCTGCAGAAAGTCAACGAACGCCTCCGTATGGCCAATGCCCGCGAACGACAGGTTGCACTCGCACTGCAGGAAGCGATGCTGCCCGCACTGCAGCCGCTGAGCCACCACGCCGTGGCCGTGCGGTACTACCCGGCAGTCGACGCACTCAATGTCTGCGGTGACTGGTTCGACGTAACGGAACTTTCAGAGAGCACCTACGCCGTTGCGGTCGGCGACGTCGTGGGCCACGGCTTGGAAGCAGCCGGTGTCATGGGGCAGCTGCGCAGTGCCCTGAGCGCCGCCATGCGCGTCGTGGACGGCCCCGCCTCGGCGCTCGATGGCCTGGACCTGTACGCACGCTCTCTAGAGGGCGCCTTGTCCACCACTGCCGTGCAGACGGTCATCGCCTGGCGCGAGCATTGCATCTCATACAGCAGCGCCGGCCATCCACCCCCCGCCCTGGTCCAGCCGGACGGCACCGTCCAGTTTCTGGACCAGGCAACCGATCCGCCACTGGGGGCCACCCCGGAGCACATCCCCCGCCCCCAGGCCACCACCACATACCAGGAAGGCGCATCCCTCGTCCTCTACACCGACGGGCTGATCGAGCGCCGCGGAGAAGACATCGACAGAGGGCTTCAACGTCTCGCCGACCACCTCGCGGTCCACTCCAAGGATGAGGCTGAGGACCTGGCACAAGCGCTGAGCACTCTGAGCATCTCCACCGATGACACAGCCCTGGTTGTGGTCCGCCTCTGACCTGGACCGCACCATGCCCGGTCCCGGCCGACCGCATGCATCCACGGGCGTCCTCGTTGTGATCAGCCGACCGCCGTGGTTGCCCCGCCCAGGACGGTATGCCCGGCTCTCATCCGGCCGCGCTCACGGCCCTCACCCGGCTGAGCTCAGGGGCCTGCGCGGGGCGCGCCACGCAGGGGGCGCTGAAAGCAAGCCGACCAGCACAGGCGCGTTCACTACGTGACTGCGATCTTGAAGTCCACCCATATCGCCTTGCCGTCGGGGGGCTGCAGATCCACGCCCCAACGATCCGAGAGGCCCTCGACCAGGAGAAGGCCCCGCCCGGCCGTCGCCTCTTCGCCCGCGGCCCTTAGCTGTGGCGGGCGGGGATCCTGATCGTGCACTGCAACACGCACAGTGTTGTGGCACATCGAGACCCCCACCAGGAAATCGCCTGTACCGGGCATGGTGTGCAGGCAGGCGTTGGCTGCCAGTTCCCCGGTGCAGAGCAGCACGTCCGGCAGGCGGTCGCCGATCTCCCAACGCTGCAGGGTCTCGGAGACGAATGCACGCGCCTTACGTGCCGCGGTGGCTTCCCGCGCGAAACTCTGCAGCACGCAGGCAGGCGGGGGCGCCGGGGACTGCATCAGGCTGGTGTTGGCGTGCTCAGCCCTCTGCCTGGAGGAAGCCAGCGTCGCAGTGGACGCTGGGCATTCTGTGTTCATCGGTCTCACCTTCCGAATGCCTGCCCGCCTCTCGTGGCCGACCGCGACCATCCCGGCCAGGCACCGGCACCGCAGTGATCGCGATGCTCTGAGGGTGCAGCTCCCGATGGGAGAGGCGGACCGGGCGCCAGACCGGTGCGGTAGCCGGCCCCAGCCGCCCGACGACGGCTCGACCGGGCAGAGGTGTCGTTAAGGACCCTACATCAGTGACGTGAGCTACATCTCGGCGAGGGCTGCGAGGCCCGTGATGCCCCCCGCCCTGCCCGTCGAGCATCTCAGCTCGCGACCGATTAAGGGTCCTCGCTCAATGTAGGCCCAAGTGCTGTAGTAGGGTCCTTCAATGTCTCGGCCGTCGGGGGTCGGCGCCGGCCTTGCGCCGGAGCGCCGAAAGAGGTCGAGGCCGAGGGGAATGCACCGGGCGCGCCGGTCGTTACCGACCAAGGATGCTTCATCATTGAAGGCTCCTGTGAATATCCTTCGACGGTCCTTCGCGCAGGTGAGGACAACAGCTCCCCGGACCGCCGACCACCACCACGCAGAAGGAAAGACACCATGGGAATGTCGGGACTCACAGCGCTCGTCACGGGTGGCACCGCAGGCATCGGTCGCGCTGTGGCCGTGCAGCTTGCGCAGGAAGGTGCCGAAGTGATCGTTCACGGTCGGGACGCCGAGCGCGGCGCCTCGGTGGTGGCCGAGATCGAGGCTGCTGGTGGCACCGCCCGATTCCTCCAGGCCGACCTCGCGGACGCGAAGGACGTCCAGCGCCTGGCCGAGGAAGCCGGCAACGTAGACGTCCTCATCAACAACGCCGGCGTCTACAAGTTCCTACCCACGTCGGAGATGACAGAGGACCTCTTCGACTTGCACATGGACCTCAACACCAAGGCCCCCTACCTGCTGGTCAAGGCACTCGCTCCCGGCATGGCCAAGCGCGGCCGGGGGTCCATCGTCAACATCAGCACCCTCGCCGCGGCCGTCACGACCAAGGGCACCGGCATGTACTCCGCCTCCAAGGCGGCCCTCGAACAGCTCACCCAGATCTGGGCTGCCGAGTACGCCGAGAGTGGCGTCCGGGTCAACACGGTCGCTCCCGGCCCGACCCGCACCCCTGGAACCGATGCCATGGAGGAGGCCACCCTCAAGGCGGTCGCTGATACCACGGCCATGCGCCGCATCGCCGAACCCGAGGAAGTCGCCGAAGCCGTCACCTTCCTCGCATCTCACCGCGCCAGCTACATCACCGGTGCAGTCCTCGAGGTCGCCGGCGGCCGCCCCGCCATCGGCTGACCTCCTTCCCCGCCTGGCCCGGGCGGCGCCACTCCCCCGTACGGGCGCCCGCCCGGGCCAGGCCCCCGCATCGCACCCACAGCAGCAGGTTCCCACCGGGCCGCGAGCACTACCCGCCCCGGTTCTCAGCACCCTGGATCGGCACTACCGCATTCATCCCCGGCCCACTGGCTGAGAGTCCCGGCCTGCACCAGCGTTTCCACCAAGAACACCAACCCGATCGACAGCACTCCATCCAGGAGAAACCGCACCATGACCGAGCAGAACATCGCCCACGCCGCTGCCGAGAACCTGCGGAAGACGTACCAGGCCCTCCTGGACCAGTACGTCACCACTCCCGCCCTGTCACCGGCGGACCGCGAGCTCGCCACCGTCGCCGCCCTGGCCGCGATCGGCAAGAAGGGAGCATCACGGCTCCCCGCACACATCCATGCCGCCCTGGATGCCGGAGCCACTCGGCAGACCATCATCGAGGGACTGGCCACCATGTCGCAGGCGGCCGGCACCCCGACATCCGTGAACGCTATCGCTGTAGCGGCGAAGGTCTTCGCCGAGCGGGACGACAAGGGCCAGGGAACCGAGGCCGAGCGGGTCTGGCTCGAGGGAGACGCACCCGGCGGCACCCCCCAGGAACGCTGGGAGCGCGCGCAGCAGACGATCCAGGAGGTCTATCCGGCAGGCCCGACCGACGAGACCTACACCGCCGTCAACACGCTCGCGCCGCACTTCTGGCGGGACGTGGTGGCAGTCTTCTACAACGATCTCTTCCTACACCCCGGCACCTCCATCAAGTACCGCGAGCTCTTCGTCATGAGTACCTACGCGGCCATCAACACCACGCCCCTGCAGATCGTCTGGCACACCAACGGTGCGCTGAACACCGGCTGGACACGTCAGGAGATCTCGGAGATCTTCACCCACCTCGCCCTGAACATCGGTATCACCAATGCCATGACCGCCCTTCACTACGGCAAGCAGGTCTTCGACCAGCGAGACCACCAGGGCACAGCAAAGCCCCACGAGCCCCGCACCGTCGAGACCGGTCGCGGCACGCCAGACGCCCGGTTCACCGAGGGAGCGGCCACCCTCGCATCACTCAACCCCGAAGAGCTGCCCCATGGCGAGGGCTGGGATCTTGCCGAGGAGATCGCTCCCGGGCTGCACCAACTGGCCGTCGGCCACCTCTACGGAGACCTGCTCGCACGCGGCGGCCTGGACGACAAGACCAAGCACATCGCCCTTGTCTCGGCGATCACTGCGCTGGGCGGCCTCACCGAACAGCTCGCCTTCCACATCGAGGCGGCACTCAACAGCGGAGCGACCCGAAACGACATCGTCGAGGCCATCACCCTGATGTCCGCTGTCGGAGGATTCGTCAGGGCCACTGACGCCATCGAGGCCGCCGGGGAGGTATTCGCCCGCCGCGACGCCGCCGGCTCCAGTAACTGAACCGAACCCGAACCAGCGTCTGCCGCAGACGCGTCTGAGCGGTGGTGGTGGCACTGGCGCCACCACCACGGCGCCGCACGGGCGGCTGCCGGGAGCCGGCGAACCGGAACGCAGACAGCCGCCCGAGCGCCCCGCACAGACCACACGACAGAACCAGCCGGTGGCCACCGGGCTTCCCCACGATCTGGCCGCCCATAGCCACGGCCCACCGGCGCGCCTCGCTCTACTCGGTTTCCCACTCACCCCAAGCAATCGGTCTATCCACGGACGCCTGGCGGAGACGTGCCGCGCGCAAGAGCCGCCTATATCCCGAGAAGCACACGCATCGAGAAGGAAGGAACAGCCGTGACCAGTCCTCAGGAGCACACTGTCCAAGCGGTGTCCGCCACCCAGTACGTCACCGTCGAGATCGACGGACGGGTAGTGGCTGAGACTCGGCACCCGGTCCTCGTGTACGAGACCGGCCTGCCCGTGCGCTACTACATCCCCCCTCAGGACGTCAGCCTGGAGCTGCTCCGGCCCACCGACACCCACACCGTCTGCCCCTACAAGGGGGAAGCCTCCTACTGGTCCTACGGCGAGCACACCGACGTGGCCTGGGCATATCCGGAACCGATCGACTCCATTCCGCAGATCAAGGATCACCTGTCCTTCTACGACACCGTCGCCACCATCACAGCCAGCCAGGGCCCCAGCAACGGACAGAACTGACCGCCCACACACGACGGCCGCAGGGCGCAGCGGCCACGGCGAACAGCCCCCATGCTCCGCTGCGCTGTCCGCGGCAACGCCGCAGGCCTGCGCCGACGCAGGCGGCGAGGAGCCCGGACTAAGACGCCGTTTCTGATGGTGTGATCGCTCGTTGAACCGTGCATGACGGATTTGGTCGAGCGGTTGGTGCCCGACGATTTGTGGATGCTGTTCCGGCGGGTGGTCCCGCCGACGGAGGTCATGCGCCCGCAGGGCGGCGGGCGACGGCGGGCTGGGGACCGCGAATGCCTCGCGGCGATCATTTTCGTGGCCACCTCCGGCTGCACGTGGCGGCAGCT
>NZ_JBIUBX010000050.1:0-20702 GCF_044548445.1 Streptomyces sp. NPDC052016 | reverse complement strand
CCCCCCCCCCCCCCCCCCCCCCCCCCCCCCCCCCCCCCCCCCCCCCCCCCCCCCCCCCCCCCCCGACCCACCCACCCCCCGCAGGCGCCCCCCGCGAGCCGCCGCAGGCCGCCGCAGGCACCCGCAAACACCCACCCATCCCCCCAACGGCCGAACCACCCGAAGCCAGGCCGCCGCGCCCCTCGTCACGGCCCCACCGCGCCCGCCCGGCTCCCGGACAGGCCTTCCGGTAAGTGGACGGGTCGGCGTGTTTCCCCTGCGTCGTGGTATCCGTGGAGGGAGGAAAAAGTGGGATGGGAAGGATTTCATGATCCACTCGGGCGAAGCCGGCCGAGTTTACCCATCCCGAACGACAGCCATGCGCCGCGCGGCCAACTTTTCTTCCCCGAATGGGTTGAACTTTTGTTGATCGGGTCAGTTGACCGCCTCGGCGTCCTACCCTTCAGAGGGTGAAGCAACTGATGTCCCGAGAGTCCGAGGCCGATACCGCCGGGGATGCCGTGCTCCCCGGCACTCTTCCGGAGTCCCTGCGCGCCGAGCTCGTCGCCTTCCGCCGCGACCTGCACATGCACCCCGAGCTGGGCAACCAGGAGTTCCGTACGACCGCAGCGATCAAGGAGCGCCTGGAACAGGCGGGATTGAAGCCGCGCGTACTCTCCGGCGGGACCGGACTCATCTGTGACATCGGCGACTGGGCGGACGGCGTCCCCGTCCTCGCGATGCGCGCCGACATCGACGCGCTGCCCATCCCGGACACGAAGGCCGACTGCGCCTACCGCTCCACGGTGCCCGACCGCGCCCACGCCTGCGGCCACGACGTGCACACCACCGTCGTCCTCGGCGCCGGCCTCGTCCTCGCCGACCTGCACCGCGAGGGCCTGCTCCCGCGCCCGGTCCGGCTGATCTTCCAGCCCGCCGAGGAGGTGCTGCCGGGCGGTGCCGCGGACGCCATCGAGGACGGCGCGCTGGACAACGTCGGCCGGATCATCGCCGTGCACTGCGACCCCCGCGTCGACGCCGGCCTGATCGGTCTGCGGGCGGGCGCCATCACCTCCGCCTGCGACCGCCTGGAGATCGCTCTCGACGGGCCCGGCGGCCACACGGCCCGCCCTCACCTGACCACGGACCTGGTCACCGCCGCCGCCCGGGTCGTCACCGACGTGCCCGCGCTCGTCGGCCGCCGGGTCGACACCCGCGCCGGACTCGCGGTGACCTGGGGACGGATCGACTGCGGCCACGCCCCGAACGTCATCCCGCAGCACGCCGAGCTGTCGGGCACGGTCCGCTGCCTGGACATCGACGCCTGGCGGCAGGCACCCGACCTGGTCGTCGCCGCGATCGACGAGGTCGCCAACCTGCACCGCGCCAAGTCGGAGATCAACTACGTCCGCGGCGTCCCGCCGGTCGTCAACGACGCCGAGGTCACCGACCTGCTCCGGGAGGCGATGGTCGCCCGCGGCGGGGAGGACTCCGTCGAGGGCACCGTGCAGAGCCTCGGCGGCGAGGACTTCTCCTGGTACCTGGAGCGCGTGCCCGGCGCCATGGCCCGCCTGGGCGTCCGCACGCCCGGCGAGCGCACGGTGAGGGACCTGCACCAGGGCGACTTCGACGCCGACGAGCGCGCGATCAAGGTCGGTGTGGAACTGTTCACCGCCGCAGCACTGCTGGACGCGGCAACACGAGCGGCGTAACCACCACACCACCGACCACCCCGAGCCCCGTACCCCGCACCACCGACCACCCCGCGCCCCGCACCGCCGACCACCCGGCACCACCGCGCCGAGCGCCCGCACCAACCACCCCCCACGCACCCCCCACGCACC
The DNA here is from genome assembly GCF_044548445.1 of Streptomyces sp. NPDC052016. Classification (NCBI taxonomy): domain Bacteria; kingdom Bacillati; phylum Actinomycetota; class Actinomycetes; order Kitasatosporales; family Streptomycetaceae; genus Streptomyces; species Streptomyces sp. NPDC052016. The sequence goes on along the minus strand of NZ_JBIUBX010000050.1, from coordinate 18,879 downwards.
ATCCCCCCACGCGCCACCCCCCATGCACCACCGCCCCCACGCACAACCCTCCAAGAACCACCCCCACGTCACCCGCCAGCACCACCCCGCACCACCCCCGACCCCACCGGACGAAGGGCAGCCCATAAGGCCCCCTTCGTCCCTCCACGTCACCCGCCCGTAACCGCCGCCCCCCGGTTGTCACGCCCGGTCGGCACGAATCGATAACGGCCCGGAGAAACCCCGTTCCCCTCCCCTTCTACGCGCGTTACTGTGCGCCGAAATCGCCAGCCGGACCGGCTTGTTGGGGGAGCCGTGCCGGAGGTGCACCATTGGGGACATGCGGGCCGGTCGACGGCGCCGTGGGGATGAAGGGTTGCAGCTGTGCGTCTGATATCTCGGAGGACCAGACTTTCCCAGGCGGCGGTGACCGTCGCGGTCGTCGCGCTCGCGGCCGCCGGCTGCGGCGAGTCCAGCACCGGCTCGAAGAGCGGTGGCAAGGAGTCCGGCAAGTACTCCGGCAAGGGCATCGGTCTCGCGTACGACATCGGCGGCAGGGGCGACCAGTCGTTCAACGACGCCGCCTACGCCGGCTTCCAGAAGGCCGACAAGGAATTCAAGATGGGCGGCCGGGACGTCGAGCCGCAGGACGGCGAGTCGGACGCGGACAAGGTCCAGCGCCTGACGCAGCTCGCCCAGGCCGGCTACAACCCGGTGATCGGCGTCGGCTACATCTACGCGGGCGCCGTCAAGGAGGTCGCCGCGAAGTTCCCGGACACCACCTTCGGGATCATCGACGACGAGACCGTCCAGGCGAAGAACGTCGCCGACATGGTCTTCCACGAGGAGCAGGCCTCCTACCTGGCCGGCGTCGCCGCCGCCAAGGCCTCCAAGAAGGGTTACATCGGCTTCATCGGCGGCGTGGACATCCCGCTGATCCACAAGTTCGAGGCCGGTTACGTCCAGGGCGCCAAGTCGGTCAACCCGACCATCAAGATCGAGTCGCAGTACCTGACGGAGACCCCCCAGGAGGGCGGCTTCTCCAGCCCCGACAAGGGCAAGGCGGGGGCGAGCGGACAGATCGACGCCGGCGCAGACGTCATCTACCACGCGGCCGGCCTCTCCGGACAGGGCGTGATCTCGGAGGCCGCCGCCAAGAAGGTGTGGGCCATCGGCGTCGACTCCGACCAGTACAGCCAGAGCTCGCTGGCCGCGTACAAGGACTACATCCTCGGCTCCGCGCTGAAGAACGTCGGCGGCGCGGTCTACGACCTGGCGAAGTCCGTTTACGAGGGCAAGCCCCTGTCCGGTGTGGTGCGCGGCAGCCTCTCCAACGACGGCGTCGGCTTCGCCGACTCCAACCCCAAGTACAAGGCCATGGCCGACGTCGTCGCCGCCGTGAACGCGGCCAAGCAGGACATCATCGACGGCAAGGTGAAGGTCAACACCAAGTAACGCCCCTCACAGGCCCCGGCCGGGTCTCTCCACGGCCTTTCCGGCGTCCTCCCAGCCCAGCGCCCCTTGCCATCCGCGAGGGGCGCTTTGCTGTCCGTACTCTGGAAGGCGACTGCGGCCACAGCTCGATAACGGACCGGACAGAAGGGTTTTTCCGTCAGGTCTACGCGCGTTACGCTGCGGCGGAACCAGCGCCTGGTATGGGCGCTTGCACAAAGGAGTCTCGTTCCATGCGCCGGGTGTCCCGTATCGCGGTTGCGGGTGTTGCGACCGCAGCCCTTGCCGTCACCGTTTCCGCTTGCGGAAGCTCGTCCAAGTCGTCCTCCTCGTCCGCCGGCGAGGACAAGAACCTGGGCCTCGCGCTCGCGTACGACATCGGCGGCAAGGGCGACCAGTCCTTCAACGACGCCGCCACCGCGGGCATGGAGAAGGCCGACAAGGAGTTCGGCTTCAAGTCCACCGCGGTCGAGCCGCAGGACGGCGAGTCCGACGCGGACAAGGTGCAGCGCCTGGAGAGCCTCGCCAAGCAGGGCTACAACCCGGTGATCGGCGTCGGCTTCGCCTACGCGCCGGCCGTCAAGGAGGCCGCGGCCAAGTTCCCGAAGACCACCTTCGGCATCGTCGACGACGAGCAGACCAAGGCCGACAACGTCGCCGACCTCGTCTTCTCCGAGGAGCAGGCCTCCTACCTGGCCGGCGTCGCCGCCGCCAAGGCCACCAAGTCCAACGTGGTGGGCTTCATCGGCGGTGTGGACGTCCCCCTGATCCACAAGTTCGGCGCCGGCTTCAAGCAGGGCGTCGAGGACACCAAGAAGGGCGTCACGGTCAAGGAGCAGTACCTGACCGAGACCGCCGCCGAGGGTGGCTTCTCCAGCCCGGACAAGGGCGAGAGCGCCGCCGAGGGTCAGATCGACGCCGGTGCGGACGTCGTCTACGCCGCCGCCGGTCTGTCCGGCCAGGGCGTCATCAAGGCCGCCAGCGCCAACAAGATCTGGGCGATCGGTGTCGACTCCGACCAGTACAAGCAGGACGCGCTGAAGGCGTACAAGGCCTCGATCCTGACCTCCGCCATGAAGAACGTCGAGGGCGCGGTCTTCGAGCTGGCCAAGTCCGTCGAGGAGGGCAAGCCGCAGTCGGGTGTCATCCGCGGCAGCCTCTCCAACGGTGGCGTGAGCCTGTCGAACTCCAACCCGGCCTTCGCCGGCAACAAGGAGATCCAGGACGCGGTCAACAAGGCCGCGGAAGGCATCAAGAACGGCACCATCAAGGTGAAGACCTCCTGACCGGAGTGTCGTAGGCCTGCCGGGACCTGTCGAAGGCATGGCCAAAAGAGCGCTGTGATGACAGCGTTACGACCTCGGAACGGGGCACGGGAAGGATGACCTCCCCGCGCCCCGTTCGCGCGGCAGAATGCTCGGAACGGATCGACGGTTCAATCACGATCGATCATGTCCGGGCACTATTTAAAGCAGGGGCGCTACGCGCGTAGAGCGGCCCCTTTCCCGAGGAGAGTGCGCCATCGACGCGTCCAGCAGCCCTCCGCTCACCGCCCAGTCGACAGTCGCGGTAGAGCTCGCGGGCATCACCAAGCGATTCCCCGGTGTCGTCGCCAACCACGACATCCACCTGACCGTCCGCAAGGGCACCGTGCACGCCCTCGTCGGCGAGAACGGCGCCGGCAAGTCGACCCTGATGAAGATCCTCTACGGCATGCAGAGGCCGGACGAGGGCACCATCGCGGTCGACGGCGAGCAGGTGAGCTTCTCCAGTCCCGCCGACGCCATCGCACGCGGCATCGGCATGGTCCACCAGCACTTCATGCTCGCGGACAACCTGACCGTCCTGGAGAACGTGGTCCTCGGCAGCGAGAAGCTCTACGGCATCGGCGGCGGCGCCCGCAAGAAGATCAGGGAGATCTCCGAGCGCTACGGCCTCGGCGTGCGCCCCGACGCCCTGATCGAGGACCTCGGAGTCGCCGACCGTCAGCGCGTGGAGATCCTCAAGGTCCTCTACCGGGGCGCCCGGACCCTCATCCTCGACGAGCCGACCGCCGTGCTCGTCCCGCAGGAGGTCGACGCGCTCTTCGACAACCTGCGCGAGCTGAAGTCCGAGGGCCTGTCCGTCATCTTCATCTCCCACAAGCTGGGTGAGGTGCTGTCCGTCGCCGACGACATCACCGTCATCCGGCGCGGCACCACCGTCGGCACGGCGGTCCCCTCCGAGACCACCCCGCGCCAGCTCGCCGAGATGATGGTCGGCAGCGAACTGCCCACCCCGGAGACCGCGGAGTCCACGGTCACCGACCGTCCCGTCATCCAGGTCAAGGGCCTCACCGTCTACGCCAGCGGCGGCGCCTCCCTCGGGTGGGAGGACGAGCCCGCAGCCGAGGGGCTCACCGAGTTCGCGGGCGCCGGCGAGGTCAAGCGCGTCCTCGACGACGTCAGCTTCACCATCCACGCCGGCGAGGTCATGGGCATCGCCGGTGTCGAGGGCAACGGCCAGACCGAGCTGATCGACGCGCTGATCGGCACCAAGCACGCCGACTCCGGCACCATCGCCTTCCTCGGCGAGGACATCACCCCCTGGCCCACCCGCAAGCGCCGCGAGTCCGGCGTCGGCTACATCCCCGAGGACCGCCACCGCCAGGGCCTGCTCCTGGAGGCCCCCCTCTGGGAGAACCGCATCCTCGGCCACGTCACCGAGGTCCCCAACGCCAAGGGCTTCTGGCTCAACCCGAAGGGCGCCCAGGCCGACACCCGCCGGATCGTCGAGGAGTACGACGTCCGCACCCCCGGCATCGACGTCACCGCCGCCTCCCTCTCCGGCGGCAACCAGCAGAAGCTGATCGTCGGCCGCGAGATGAGCCACGACCCGAAGTTCCTGATCGCCGCCCACCCCACCCGCGGTGTGGACGTCGGCGCTCAGGCGCAGATCTGGGACCGCATCCGCGAGGCCCGCCGCGAGGGCCTGGCCGTGCTGCTGATCTCCGCCGACCTGGACGAGCTCATCGGCCTGTCGGACACCCTCCGGGTGATCTACGACGGCAGGCTGGTCGCCGACGCCGACCCCGCGACCATCACCCCCGAGGAGCTCGGTTCAGCCATGACCGGCGCCGCGTCCGGGCACCTCGAGCACGTCGAAGAAGAAGCCGCCCCGGAGGACGAGGCCCGATGAAGAAGTTCGACAAGGAGCGCCTGCTCCTCGCGGTGGCCGGCCCGGTCATCGCGCTCGTCGCGGCGATCCTGCTGACCTCGGTCGTGCTGATCGCCTCCGGCAAGAACCCGTTCGAGCCGTACGGCCTGATGCTGGAGCAGATCCCCTACTCCGACGTCCAGGTCCTGATCATCAACCAGGCCTCGCTGTACTACATCGCCGCCCTCGCGGTCGCCCTCGGCTTCCGCATGAACCTGTTCAACATCGGCGTCGACGGCCAGTACCGCCTCGCCGCGATGATGGTCGCGGTGGTCGGCGCGCACGTGGCGCTCCCGTCCTTCCTCCAGGTCCCGCTGCTGCTGCTGGTCGGCGCGCTCACCGGCGCGTTCTGGGCGGGCATCGCGGGCATCCTGAAGGTCACCCGGGGCGTCAGCGAGGTCGTCGCGACGATCATGCTCAACGCGATCGCCACCAGCCTCATCGGCTACCTCACCCTCCGCGACAACTTCGGCGTCCTGGTCGGCGACAACGTCACGACCGGCGAGATGAAGGAATCCGGCTGGGTGCCCGGCATCGACCTGGGCGAGGACGTCGGCGAGATCTACGGCCTGGTCTTCCTCGCCGTCGCGCTCGGCATCGGCTACTGGATCGTCCTCAACCGCACCCGCTTCGGCTTCGACCTGCGCGCCACCGGCGAGTCGGAGACGGCCGCCGCCGCCTCCGGCGTCAACGCCAAGCGCATGGTCCTCACCGCGATGCTGATCTCCGGCGCGGTCGCCGGCCTCTCCGGCCTGCCGCTGCTGCTCGGCGACGCCCACACCTACAGCCTCAGCTTCCCCGCCGGCCTCGGCTTCACCGCCATCGGCATCGCCCTGCTCGGCCGCAACAACCCGGGCGGCATCGCCCTCGCCGCCCTGCTGTGGGCCTTCCTGGAGAAGACCTCCCCGGCCCTCGACTACGCCACCCCGGTGGCGTACGAGAAGGAGATCGCGACGATCATGCAGGGCCTGATCGTCTTCGCGGTCGTCATCTCCTACGAGTTCGTGCGCCAGTGGGGTCTGCGCCGCCAGCAGAAGCGGGTCGGCGCCGAGCTCGCCGCCCAGGCCGCCAACAACAACGCCAAGAAGGAGGTGGCGGCCTGATGTCCACCGCGACCATCGCCAAGCCGCAGGCGAAGCAGCCCGGCAAGGGCGGCCGCCGCATGTCTCTCCCGGTACTCCTGCTGGTCATCGCGGGCGTGCTGGTCCTCACCTCGGTCGTCCGCCTGATCAGCGGCGCGGACGGCATCACCTCGACCGGACAGATGTCCACCGCCCTGCGCCTGGCCGTCCCGATCGGCCTGGCCGGCCTCGGCGGTCTGTGGGCCGAGCGCGCGGGCGTCGTCAACATCGGCCTCGAGGGCATGATGATCCTCGGCACCTGGTTCGGCGCCTGGGCCGGCTACCAGTGGGGCCCGTGGACCGGTGTCGTCTTCGGCATCATCGGCGGCGCGCTCGGCGCCGTCCTGCACGCCATCGCCACCGTGACCTTCAACGTCAACCACATCGTCTCCGGTGTGGCCCTGAACATCCTGGCGCTGGGCACCACCCGCTACCTGTCGAAGTTCACCTTCGAGGACGCCCCGCAGGGCTCCTCCAAGCAGTCCCCGCCGATCGACTCGCTCGGCACCTTCGACATCCCCGGCCTGTCCAGTTGGCTGGAGACCCTCAACGACAAGCACTGGTTCCTGGTCTCCGACCTCGCCGGCCTGATCGGCGGCCTGGTCACCAACCTCTCGCCGCTCACCGTCATCGCGATCGCCCTCGTCCCGGCCACCTGGTACGTGCTGTGGCGCACCGCGTTCGGCCTGCGCCTGCGCTCCTGCGGTGAGAACCCGGTCGCGGCCGAGTCCCTCGGTGTGAACGTCTACAAGTACAAGTACATGGCCGTGATCATCTCGGGTGGCTTCGCCGGCCTCGGCGGCGCCTTCCTCTCGATCGTCGCGTCCAACGTGTACCTGGACGGCCAGACCGCGGGCCGTGGCTACATCGGCCTCGCCGCGATGATCTTCGGCAACTGGAGGCCGGGCGGCCTCGCCCTCGGCGCGGGCCTGTTCGGCTACACCGACAGCCTCAACCTGCGCGGCGGCACCACCAACGTCCACGCGCTGATCCTGCTGCTGGCGATCCTGCTGGTGTTCGGCGCGGCCTACCTGGCCTGGAAGAAGAAGTACGTCAGCGCCGTCGTCACCGTGCTGGTCTCGGCCCTGATGTTCGTCTGGTACGCCAGCGTGGACGAGGTCCCGCGTCAGGTCGTCTCCGCCGCCCCGTACATCGTCACCCTGCTGGTGCTCTCCCTGTCGGCCCAACGCCTGCGCATGCCCAAGGCGGACGGTCTGCCGTACCGGAAGGGACAAGGCAAGTGACCCCGGCCGCGGCCGACCCCGCGGTCGACTGGGACAAGCTGCGCGAGGCGGCCCGCGAGGCCATGGCCCACGCGTACGCCCCCTACTCGGGCTACCCGGTCGGGGTCGCGGCCCTCGTCGACGACGGGCGTACGGTCTCCGGCTGCAACGTCGAGAACGCCTCCTACGGACTCGGCCTGTGCGCCGAGTGCGGGCTGGTCTCGGAGCTGCAGCGCACCGGCGGCGGGCGTCTCACCCACTTCACGTGCGTGGACGGCCGGGGCGAGATCCTCGTCCCGTGCGGCCGCTGCCGCCAGCTGCTGTACGAGTTCGGCGGCCCGGAGCTGCTGCTGGAGACGCCGGAGGGAATCCTGCCCCTGGCTCGGATGCTCCCGCAGGCCTTCGGCCCGGACCACCTCAGGTAACTCCCGCGCGGCCCCTCCGACCCGCTTGACCGGGGCGGAGGGGCCGCGCGCTTTCTGGAATCCCCTCTTCTGGAATGTCTTCTGCACCTCGGAAGGAACCCCATGGCCATGGACGCCATCTCCGTCATCCGCACCAAGCGGGACCGCGGTGAGCTCAGCGACGAGCAGATCGACTGGGTCATCGACGCGTACACCCGCGGCGAGGTCGCCGACGAGCAGATGTCCTCGCTCGCCATGGCGATCCTGCTCAACGGCATGAACCGCAGGGAGATCGCCCGCTGGACGGCCGCGATGATCGCCTCCGGCGAGCGCATGGACTTCTCGTCCCTGTCCCGCCCGACCGCCGACAAGCACTCCACGGGCGGCGTCGGCGACAAGATCACCCTCCCGCTGGCCCCCCTGGTCGCGGCCTGCGGCGCGGCCGTCCCGCAGCTGTCGGGCCGAGGCCTCGGCCACACCGGCGGCACCCTCGACAAGCTGGAGTCCATCCCCGGCTGGCGCGCGCTGCTCTCCAACGAGGAGATGCTGCACGTGCTGGACACGACCGGCGCGGTGATCTGCGCGGCGGGCGACGGCCTCGCCCCCGCCGACAAGAAGCTCTACGCCCTGCGCGACGTGACGGGAACCGTCGAGGCCATCCCGCTCATCGCCTCCTCGATCATGTCGAAGAAGATCGCCGAGGGCACCGGCTCGCTGGTCCTGGACGTCAAGGTCGGCACCGGCGCCTTCATGAAGACCATCGAGGACGCGCGCGAGCTGGCGTCCACGATGGTGGGCCTCGGCACCGACCACGGCGTGCGGACGGTCGCCCTGCTGACCGACATGTCGACCCCGCTGGGCCTGACGGCGGGCAACGCCCTCGAGGTCCGCGAGTCGGTGGAGGTCCTGGCCGGCGGCGGTCCCTCGGACGTCGTCGAGCTGACGATCGCGCTCGCCCGCGAGATGCTCGACGCGGCCGGAGTGAAGGACGCCGACCCGGCGAAGGCCCTCGCCGACGGCTCCGCGATGGACGTCTGGCGCCGCATGATCGCGGCCCAGGGCGGCGACCCGGACGCGCCCCTGCCCACGTCGAAGGAGCAGCACGAGGTGCACGCCCCCTCCTCGGGGGTCCTGACCCGCCTCGACGCCTACGACATCGGCATCGCCGCCTGGCGCCTGGGCGCCGGCCGCGCCCGCAAGGAGGACCCGGTGCAGGCCGCGGCGGGCGTCGAACTGCACGCCAAGCCCGGCGACACGGTGACCGCGGGCCAGCCGCTGCTGACCCTGCACACCGACACCCCGGAGCGCTTCGCGTACGCGCTCGAGGCGGTGGAGGGCTCGTACGACATCGCCGCGCCGGGTACGGCGTACGAGGCGTCGCCGGTGGTCCTGGAGCGCATCGCCTGAGCTCCCGGCACATCGGAGGCGGGCGCTGGTGCCTGCCTCGGACCAGCCCGTCCGGCGCTTGAGGACGAGGCCCGTTCAGGGCCGACGGGGGTGCGGGGCGGCAGCCCCGGGGACGGGACGGGAAGGGGCGGCGGGGGCGAGGAGACCGCACCGGCCGCCCCCGGCGTCACCCGAAGACGCCCCCCTCCGCGAAAGCCAGCGCAGCGAACCGCTCACCCATCCGCCGATGGGCAGCCGCGTCCGGGTGGAGCTGATCCGGCAGGGGCAGCTCCCCTACGTCGCCCTCCCCGTACAGCTCCCGCCCGTCGAGGTAGTGCAGATGCGCGTCCTCGGCGGCCCGCTGGGCGACGATCCGGGCCAGCTCGGCCCGGATGACCCGCAGGGTCAGCTTGCCGCCCGCGACCTCCGCCGGATCGCCCATCGGCACGAAGCGCAGCTTCCCCCTGCCGAGATCGCCGGCGTCCGGCGCGCTGGGCCCGGGCGTGTCCTCGTGCATCGGGCACAGGATGGGCGAGACGACCAGCAGGGGTGTGGTGGGGTGGCCCTCGCGGATGGTGTCCAGGAATCCGTGGACGGCCGGCCCGAAGGCGCGCAGCCGCATCAGATCGGCGTTGACCAGATTGATGCCGATCTTCACGCTGATCAGATCGGCGGGTGTGTCCCGCACGACGCGGGCCGTGAACGGGTCGAGCAGGGCGCTGCCGCCCAGGCCCAGGTTGATCAGCTCCACGCCGCCGAGGGACGCGGCGAGGGCCGGCCAGATGGCGGTGGGGCTCGCGGCGTCGGAGCCGTGGCTGATGGAGCTGCCGTGGTGCAGCCAGATCCTGCGGGCGGGGTCGGCCGGTGCCGGTTCGACGGGGGCATCGGCGCGCAGGGCGACGAGTTCGGTGGTCTCGTTGTGCGGCAGCCAGATCTCGATGGTCTTGCCGCCTTCGGGCAGGTCCGTGAAGCGGAGGGTGCCGGGAGTTCCTGGCCGGTGCTCGACGGTGCCCTTGGTCATGTCGATGGTGAGGGTGTGGCCGGCGGTCACGCTGCCCTGTCCGGTCAGGCGCCCGTCGATCACCAGGTCGTAGAGGCCGTCCGGGCGGGGCGGGGCGCCCACGTAGGCGCGTTTCGTGGGAAGCGTGTCCAGTTCGACGGTGGTGGCGCGGGAGCGGAACGCCAGGCGGACCCCGGAGGGCTGTGACTCCGCCATGGCGAGCTGGCCGTCGGCGCACTGGGCACGGGCCCTGGCGGGCAGGCGGTGCGGCAGGACGCCGTGCTCGGTGCGTTCCACTTCCAGGCAGCCGCGCAGGAGGTCGGCGGTGAGGGGGGTGGTGATCAGGTGGTCGTCGGGATGCATGGGCTCGGCCTCCGGTCGGCGGTCGTGGCTGGGGTGGCGCCGCGGGGTCGGGGCAGCGGTGGTGCGTCGAGCCCGTCGCCGGTCGGGCGTACTGCTGTCCTCTGCCCCGTGGAACCCCGGTGTACGGCGCTAGGCGACGGGGTGTGACGCACCGCCGCTGGCGCCCGTCTCGGGCCATTTGCGCAGGAGGCTGTCGAGGGCGTTCAGGATGCTCGACCAGCTCTCCTGGGAGTCGGGGGCGCTGTGGCTGAAGCCGCCGGCCAGTTCGAGGCTGGTGTAGCCGTGGAAGAAGCTGCCCAGGAGGCGGACGGCATGGGTCTGGTCGGGCTCGGTGAGGTCGTAGCCGCGCAGGATCGCCCTGGTCATCTGGGAGTGGCGTGCGCCGGCGCTCGCCGCGGCCGCTTCCGGGTCGAGTCTGAACCGGGCGGCGGCGTAGCGGCCGGGGTGTTCGCGGGCGTAGTCGCGGTAGACGTTCGCCAGGGCGGTCAGGGCGTCCTTGCCGGCGCGGCCGGCCAGGGCGGCGGATCCGCGGTCGGCCAGCTCCTCGAGCGCGAGCAGGGCGATGCGGGTCTTGAGGTCCCGTGAGCTTCTGAGGTGCGAGTACAGGCTCGCGACCTTGACGTCGAACCGGCGGGCCAGGGCGGTGACGGTCACCTGGTCGAAGCCGACCTCGTCGGCCAGTTCGGCTCCGGCCTCGGCGAGGCGTTCGGGGGTCAGCCCTGCGCGTCCCATGGGGTCTCCAGTGTCGGGTTACTGGGGACGAGTATGCGTTTGCCTAAATGGTCTAGGCAAACAGTTGTGAGGGTTAGGCGCTGTCCGACGATGAGTTACCCGGGCGGGTGCGGTCTACCGCACGTGGATGCGACGACACCGCCCGTGCTGGGCCTGTACGGACCCGTCACCCGGAGTCAGGTGACGGGGCTGTGCGACGACGTACGCGCCTTGCTGGAAGCGAGCCGGGCGGGGGTGGTGGTGTGCGATGTCGCCCGGCTCGGGCCGCCGGGCCTCATGACCGTCGATCTGCTGGCGCGGCTGCAACTGGCCGCACGGCGCGCCGGGGGACGCGTACGCCTGCGCGGACCCGACCCCGCCCTACGCGCCCTGCTCGACCTCGTGGGGCTCCGCTTCGAGGTGGAGGGGGAGGCCGAAGAGGGGGAACCAGCGCTGGGTGTCGAGGAAGAAGTGGAACCCGGTGAGGCCGCCGTCTGAGATCTCCAGGACCTGGATCGCCCACGGCGTGAACCCGCCGGCCTCGGGGTCCGGCTTGTACTGGGCGAAGCCCGGCAGGCCGTTGACCTGAACCGGCAGCAGGCGGGAACCCGCGCAGGCGGAGCCGACCGTGGTCATGAACCCGGCGATGTCCGCATGACCCGTCAGCCACAGGTCGAACGGCGGCATCGTCATGACCGCGTCCTCGTGGAGCAGCGCCGTCAGCGCCGACATGTCGTACCCCTCGAAGGCGGCCACATAGCGCTCCAGGAGCTTCTGCTGCTCCTCGTCCAGGGGGTCGGACACCGCCGCGTCGGCGGCCTTGTCCTGCTGCTCGGCGAGGGTGGCGCGGGCCCGCTGGAGCGCGCTGTTGACCGAGGCGACCGAGGTGCCCAGCAGCTCGGCGACCTCGCTCGCCTTCCACGCCAGCACCTCGCGCAGGATCAGCACCGCACGCTGCTTGGGCGGGAGCCGCTGCAGGGCGGCCATGAACGCGAGCCGCACCGACTCCTTGGCGACGGCCGCCTCGGCGGGGTCCTCGACGGTCGGCAGCACACGCGCGTCCGGCATCGGCTCCAGCCAGGTGTTGTCGGGGCGGGGGGAGAGGGCCGCCTGGGCCAGCGGGGTGGACTCGGACAGGTCCATGGGGCGGGCGCGCTTGTTGCCCGCCGTCAGCATGTCCAGGCACACGTTCGTCGCGATGCGGTAGAGCCATGAGCGCAGGCTGGAACGGCCCTCGAACTTGTCGTAGCTCTTCCAGGCCCGCACCATCGTGTCCTGCACCGCGTCCTCGGCCTCGAAGGAGGAGCCGAGCATCCGGTAGCAGTACCCCGTCAGCTCGACCCGGTGCTTCTCCAGCCTGACGTCGAGGTCTTCCACCGTCGCCGTACCGTCGGTCATCGTCGTCCACCCACCCCTGCGGCCGTTCTGTCACGCGCCTGTGCGCCCAGTACTTCGGAAGCTACAGCAGCCCACTGACAATGGCCCGCCGAGTCGCCGAAGGCGCAGGTCAGACGAGCTGCTTCACGGACATGAGGAGGTGCCGGTGGGTCTCCGGCGAGTGCGCCGCGGCGAGCAGGGCCCGCCGGCCCGTCCCCAGCAGCTCCAGCCGCAGCCCAGGCGCCTCGAAGGAGGTCAGCGCGTCCAGCAGGTACGCCGGATCGAAGGCCACCGTCACCTCGTCGGCGCCGCTCAGCACGGCCGGCAGCCGCTGCGCGGCCACGTCGTCCCCGAAGCCGGCCCGCAGCAGGACGGAGTCCGCCGAGAAACTGACAACCGGCCCTGAACAGGGGGTGATGCCGGGGGTAGCGGCGGTGTCAGTGCGCGGCCACCGGCTCCCGCCGCGCCGCGATCCGCGCCGCCCGCGTACCGAACACCGTGATCGTCACGACGCCGAGCACCGCCAGGACGCCCACCCCGACCGTGCCGGCCCAGCCGCCCGCGTGGAAGGCCACGGCGCCTGCCGTGCTGCCCGCGCTGGAGCCGATGTAGTACGCGGACTGGTAGAGGGCCGAGGCCTGCGCGCGCCCCGTGGTCGCCGTCTTGCTGACCGCCGAGGACGCCACCGCGTGGCCCGCGAAGAAGCCCGACGTGATCAGGACGAGGCCCAGCAGGACCAGGGGGAGGGAGTCCGCCAGGGAGAGCAGCAGACCCGTCGCGGTGGTGCCGCCGGCCAGGTAGAGCGCCCCGCGCCGGCCCAGCCGGCCGACCAGCCGGCCCGCCGTCGACGCCGACACTGTGCCGACCAGGTACACCAGGAAGATCGAGCCGACGATGCCCTGCGGGAGCGAGAACGGCTCCTCCGTCAGCCGGTAGCCGATCACCGTGTACACGCCGCCGAAGACCGTCATGAACAGCGCGCCGATCGCGTACAGGCGGCACAGCAGCGGGTTGGCGAGGTGGTCGCGGACCGTGCGGGCCAGGACGCGGGGGCGCAGCGAACCCGGCGTGAAGTGCTTCGGCGCCGGCAGCAGCAGGCGGAACGCCACCGCGCATGCCACGGCGACCGCGCCGATCACACCGACGGCGACCCGCCAGCCCCATTCCTGCGCGACCCAGCCGGTGATGACCCGGCCGCTCATGCCGCCGACGCTGTTGCCCGCCACGAACAGACCGATCGCCGTGACCAGCGCCCTCGGGCGGACCTCCTCCGCCAGGTAGGCGGTGGCCGAGGCGGGCAGGCCGGCCAGGGCCGCGCCCTGCAGACCCCGCAGCACGACCAGCGCGCCCAGCGACGGGGCGAAGGGGACCAGCAGCCCGAGGGTCACCGCCACGGCCAGCGAGGCCGTCATCACCGCACGGCGGCCGTAGCGCTCCGACAGGGCGCTCATCGGCAGGACGAACAGCGCCAGCCCGCCGGTCGCCGCGGCCACCGTCCAGCTCGCCTCGCTCGCCGCGACCCCGAACTCCCCGGAGATCAACGGCAGCAGCGCCTGGGTGGAGTAGAGGAGGGCGAAGGTCGCCACGCCGGCCAGGAAGAGGGCGAGGCTCATCCGGCGGTAGCCGGGACCGCCCGGGGTCATACGCGAGTCGGAGACGGGGGAGGAGGGAACGGTCGTGACGGCGCCCACGGTGGTGGACGCCCCGGTACTGGCGGGAGACATGCCTCGAACCTACGGACGCACCCGCTCATCCGTCCAATGCATGGAATCGCCATAATCGTTCCCATGGCGCATCAGCAGAGGTCACAGGGTCACCTGTCACCGTCCAGTGACACAGACGACATGGCGATGTTGCTCGCCCCGAGGCTCGCCTACTTCGCCGGCGTCGCCCGCACCGAGCACGTCACCCGGGCCGCGCAGGAGATGCAGGTCCCCCAGTCCACCCTCTCCCGGGCCCTGGTCCGCCTCGAGCAGGACCTGGGAGTCGACCTGTTCGCCCGCCGCGGCCGGACCGTCTCCCTCACCCCCGCCGGACGCACCTTCCTCACCTCCGTCGAACGCGCCCTCGCCGAGATCGAGCGCGCCGCCGACGAGGTGCGCGCCGACGCCGACGCGGCCACCGGCAAGGTCGCCTTCGGCTTCCTGCACACCATGGGCGCCGAGACGGTCCCCGGCCTGATCCACGCCTTCCGCGCCGACCACCCCCGCGTCCGCTTCAGCCTCGTCCAGAACTACGGCGAGGCCATGCTGGAGCGGCTGCGGGCCGGCGAACTCGACCTCTGCCTGACCTCGCCGGTCCCCGATGCACCCGACCTCGTCGCCCGCCGCCTCGACGAGCAGAAACTGCGCCTCGTCGTCCCCGCGGACCACCGCCTCGCCGCCCGCAGGCGCGTCCGCCTCGCCGAGGCCGCCGACGAGGCCTTCGTGACCCTGGAACCCGGCTACGGCCTGCGCCGTATCACCGACGACCTCTGCCAGGAGGCCGGCTTCCGCCCCCGCGTCGCCTTCGAGGGCGAGGAGGCGGAGACACTGCGGGGCCTGGTGGCGGCGGGACTGGGAGTCGCGCTGCTCCCGCCGCCCGCCGTGCCCCGCCCCGGGGTGGTGGAGCTGACGGTGACGGCCCCGAGAGCCGTACGGGAGATCGGCGTGGCCTGGCTGGACGGCCACCCGGACACTCCGCCGGTGGCGGCCTTCAAGAAGTTCCTGCTGTCGAGAAGGGGCAACCTGCTGGCCTGAACGCCGGGGGCCGGGGCTGTGGCGCCCGTCGAACAGCCGACCCGCCCCAGGGCGCGGGCCGTACCGACATGCGGCCCCGCCGCGTGGGCGCCCGGCAACCACCCACGACGGGCGGCCCGGCGACGACAGAGAGCCTGAGCTGCGTCACCGCCTCGACGACGAAAGGCGGCGCGACGACGAGAGCACCCGGCGGCGTCACCGCCTCGACGACGACAGGCAGTCCGACGACCTCAGCAGCCCGACGGCGTCACCGTCTCAACGACTTACCGAACCCCGCGGCCAACGGCATCCTCAACCCCAGCGGCGGAGGCGCCGCCAAGGCGTCCCGCACGGGTCGCGAGAAGCCCTGCCCGAACATCACCCCCCGCACGAAGTCCTCGGACAGACACAGGACTTCCGCCCGGTACTGGTGCAGACCGTGACCGTCGGCGTGCACTTCGAACCGGCACACCTCCCGGTTGACCTTCTTCGCCCGCGCCGCCAGCCGGAACGACAGTTCGGGATCGGTGCGTTCGTCGTTCGTGCCGTGCACGATCAGCACCTGCCGGCCCACCAACTGCTTCACCGGTTCGGGTGGCGCCGCCACGTCCTCCTCCGGCAGCCACGGGGCGATCGCCAGCACCGAGTTGACGGCCTCGTGACCGCCCGCGTGCAGCGCGGCCCGCCCGCCCATTCCGACGCCGGCCAGGCACACGGGGACGTCTCCGTAGCGTCGCACCACCTCGTCGGCGGCCCAGGAGGCGTCGGCCGCCAGATGGGCCTGGCTGCCGTTCCAGCCGCGGTACCGGTAGTGCACGACGTGGACGGCCAGACCGTCCTGCCGTCCCGCGCGCGCGAGTTTGCGTCCGAGGGCGCGGACCGGGCCGTTCGCCCACAGGGCCGACGGTCTGCGCTCGGAGACCTCGTCGCCGCCCGGGAGCAGCAGCACCACGCCGCTCACCGTCTCCGGCTCCGGGCCGATCGCCTTCCCCAGCCTGGCCGTCCGCACCGGCGTCGCTTGCTGTCCCATGACAGAACAGTGTCAGAAGGGGCGGTGTACTCCACCCGTCCGTGCGGTCACCGTTACATATCGGCGGAGTTGTACACCTGCCGTCTACGCGCGTAGGAGTTAGAGTGCGGAGATGACGAGCCAGAGCATCCAGACGGGCGTCACCCCGAGTTCGGACCAGATCCGCCGGGCGCCCAAGGTTCTGCTGCACGACCACCTCGACGGCGGGCTGCGCCCCGGCACGATCGTCGACCTCGCCCGGGAGACCGGGTACTCCCGCCTCCCCGAGGCCGATCCCGACAAGCTCGGCGTCTGGTTCCGGGAGGCCGCCGACTCCGGATCCCTCGAACGGTACTTGGAGACCTTCTCGCACACCGTCGGCGTCATGCAGACGCGGGAGGCGCTGGTGCGGGTCGCCCGCGAGTGCGCCGAGGACCTCGCCGAGGACGGTGTCGTCTACGCCGAGGTCCGTTACGCTCCCGAGCAGCACCTGGAGGGCGGGCTGAGCCTCGAGCAGGTCGTCGAGGCCGTCAACGAGGGCTTCCGGCAGGGCGAACGGCTCGCCCGCGGCGGCGGGCACCGGATCCGCGTGGGCGCTCTCCTCACCGCCATGCGGCACGCCGCCCGCGCCTTGGAGATCGCCGAACTCGCCAACCGCTACCGGGACCTCGGGGTCGTCGGCTTCGACATCGCCGGCGCCGAGGCCGGCTACCCGCCCACCCGGCACCTCGACGCCTTCGAGTACCTCAAGCGCGAGAACAACCACTTCACCATCCACGCCGGCGAGGCCTTCGGGCTGCCGTCCATCTGGCAGGCCCTGCAGTGGTGCGGCGCCGACCGCCTCGGACACGGCGTGCGGATCATCGACGACATCGAGGTCGCCGAGGACGGCACGGTGAAGCTCGGGCGGCTCGCCTCGTACGTCCGGGACAAGCGCATCCCCCTGGAGATGTGCCCCAGCTCCAACCTCCAGACGGGGGCGGCCGCCTCTTACGCCGAGCACCCGATCGGACTGCTGCGCCGGCTGCACTTCCGGGCCACGGTCAACACCGACAACCGGTTGATGTCCGGTACCAGCATGAGCCGGGAATTCGAGCACCTTGTCGACGCGTTCGGTTATACGCTCGACGATCTCCAGTGGTTCTCGGTCAATGCTATGAAGTCAGCATTCATTCCTTTCGATGAACGACTGGCCATGATCAATGACGTGATCAAGCCCGGTTATGCGGAGTTGAAGTCCGAATGGCTGTTCCAGCAGACCGCTTCCACCAGCAGGTCCGTGGCCGAGGAAGGGTGAACGGCAGGTAATTCTGGCTGCTGGAAGCGGGTGGGCCTTCACTTTCTGTCCGCATTTCGATGTTTGCGGCGGACGCCTTTCCGTGTTTACGGTCGTGGACCGCTCAGTTCCCCGTATTCGAGGACGACATTCATCATGAAGCAGTCTGCTGCCAAGACCCTCGGCGTCGCCGCCCTCGGCGCCGCCTTCGCCGCCGCCGGCGCGGGCGCCGCCAACGCCGCCCCGGCCGTTCCGGACGCCACCCAGGCGCTGGGCGGCATCACCAAGACGTTGCCGGTGGAGAAAGTCGGCCAGGCGGTGCCGGGCACCGGTCAGGCGCTGGAGCAGGCCCAGCCGGCGCTCGATGCGGGCCTGACCGCTGTGCAGCCGGCCGCCGAGCAGGCGCTCGCCCAGGGTCCGACCAAGCCGGCCGCCGGCCTGCTCGGGGGGCTGCCGGTCGGTGAGGGGCTGCCCACGCACGGGGTGCCGGTGAACGGGATCCCGCTGGGCTGAGTCCGGGCGTGCGTTCGCGCCGTTGGGTGCATCCGGGTTGTCCGGGTGCGCCCAACGGCTTTTTCGTGCCTGGCCGGAGACGCCGTGGGGGGGGGCCTGGCGGTGCTACCAGGCTGTGCGGGCCTTGTCCTCGGAGGGCAGGAAGATCCACAGCGCTATGTAGAGCAGGAACTGCGGGCCCGGCAGCAGGCAGGACAGCAGGAAGATCACGCGCATCGTCGTCGCGGAGGTGCCGAAGCGACGGGCCAGCGCGGCGCACACTCCGCCGATCATGCGGCCGTGGGTGGGGCGGGCGAGGCTGCTGGACATCTGCGGCTCCTTCGTGAGCGTCGGTCCGAGGCGGCCTCCGATGGCTGCCTCGTCTGTCTTCCACGCTACGGAGACGAAGGGGGCGAATCGTCGCTCTACGGGGCGATCCCGACCCTGGGAATCGTCGGGGTTCTACCCTGAGGCGGTTCCTGAGCCGGATCCCGGGCCGGATCGTGGGCCGGTCCCTGGCCGGCCTCCGCGCGGTGGTCGCGGCCCTCGGTGCGGTGGCGCAGGTAGGCGCGGGCCGCCGGGACCACCGCTGTGTGGGCCAGTGCGACGCCCGCGGTGTTCAGCAGGACCGAGTCGACGTCGACGACCTGTCCGGGTACGCCGGTCTGCAGCAGCTCTATGGCCAGGGACAGCAGGGCGCCCACCGTGGCCGTACGGACCAGGGAGGCGAGCGGTGAGGGATGGAGTCTGCCGTGCGCCAGGGGGAGGAGGACGCCCAGGGGGGCCAGGAGGGCGAGGCCCTCGCCGATGCGGCGTGCCGCCTGCGACGCGCCCAGTTGCAGGTCGGCGCGGATGCCTGCGAAGGGGTGCAGGTTGGCGGGCATCACCCAGGGAACGTCGAGGGGGCGCAGCGTGAACCAGGCTACGAACACCAGGTGTGCGACCAGGAGAACACTTCCGGTCGCACGGATGCGGATCGCGGCGCTGCCGCCGATGGAGCCTTGACGCTGCACGTCCCCCTAGACGCGGGGGTCGGTCGGATCGGTTCCGGGTGGGGTGGGGAGGTCTGCGCCACACATCGGGGGGTGGGTGGGTCGGGGGGGGGGGGGGGGGGGGGGGGGGGGGGGGGGGGGGGGGGGGGGGGGGGGGGGGGGGGGGGGGGGGGGGGGGGGGG
>NZ_JBIUBX010000049.1:9832-27410 GCF_044548445.1 Streptomyces sp. NPDC052016 | reverse complement strand
ACCCGGCTGCTGCGCAGCCGGGTTGATGGCCGTTCGCTTCGCTCTCGGACCGGCGGGACTCCCGTCCCGCCGGCCAGGCTTCCGCTGCGCTCCCCCGCCCCGCGGTCCTTCCGGCTTCGCCTCCAGTCCCTTCAACGGCCCGCTGGCGCGGGCCGGGCTGGCTACAGAAGCAGCGGGGTGGTGGTGATGGGCTGTCACCACCACCCCGGTGCGGGTGTCAGCGTCTGCGGGCCTAGCCGGCCCCGATGCCAGCCACATGCAGAGCCAGAGCGGTCAGCCCCAGCAGCATCACGTTCGTCGAAGAAACACATCGACGGCCCCGGCAGACGTAGGCCCGCATCTTCAGGACCAGTGGCGCGGGTCGGCACGGGCGGGCTGTCTCAGGAGGTTCGAGGCGTCGCAGCATAGACCGGCGGTGATGAGGAGACCGGTCGCGGGCCTGTTTTGTATCGGACGGTCTGGTGATGCACTCCCACCGAAGTTGACGATGGAGAGTGCATCAAAGTTATGTGATGCTAGACTCTGGAATTAATGCACTCTCTTGGATGGGCGGTCATCGGCCGTGGACGGCACTGCATATTTGCGTGAGTGGGGCGAAGAAATGACTCGGCTCGCGGATGCCTTCGCCACCGGCTTCGAGGCCGCACATGGTTACTCGCCTGGAAAACACGAGGTCCATCTCGCCTCCGCCGAGGAGGGTAAGGCCGCGGTCGCACTGCTCGGTCAGGCCGGGGCGGCCGAGGCACTCCTGGAGTACTACGCCCAGCTCGGCCCTGTCGTACTGCCCGATCTCGGCAACGGTATCTGGATCGATAACGCATCTTCTCTCGTCTCCCAGAGGGAGTCCCGCAACTACCCAAGCCGACTTACTGGGGGGGCCACTTCTGACACGGTGACAGTGTTCGGTACGGACGGTGGAGGGGGCATGTACGCGGTCAGCCACACCAGCGGCGGCGTCTACCACCTCACGCTCGGGGCCCTCACCGGCGACAGCTACCACCTCGACCCTGGCGGCTACCGCTGCGCTGCCATGGACCTTAGCGGCTTCCTCGAACAGTTGCGCACCGACCTGACTGAAGCCGTCTTGGCGCAGCACGCTGCGCACTCGCGGCGGGGGCGACAATAATCGAGGAGAAGGGAAGTTCGGTGGAAAGAAAAACCCTCCGTCCCCACCAACGAGAAGCCGTCGACGCGATTATCAGGGCATTGGAACTTCCTGCAAGATCCATTGTGCCTGAGCGTGGACTCCGGACTCAGGTGATCATGGCGACGGGATCAGGCAAGAGCCTCGTGGCCACACGGAGCGCGGAGGAACTGCAGGCAGGCCGTGTACTGGTGCTCGTGCCCTCACTTGATCTGCTCGCTCAGACCGAGGCCGCGTGGCGCGAGGGAGGCCGTAGCGGGCCGATGATCGGCGTGTCCTCGCTGCGCGGGGAGGATGCGGGCTTTCCCAACACCACGGATGTGGAGGAACTCGTCGCCTGGGTGCGGCCGTTCGACAAGGTCACCGTGTTCGCCACGTACGCCAGCCTGGGACTCGGCACTCTGGAGCGCGCTCACGAAGCCGGCCTTCCTGGTTGGGACCTGATCGTCGTGGACGAAGCCCACCGGTGTTCCGGCCGGAGCGGCAAGCCCTGGGCTGTCGTCCACAACAACCGGAAGATCCCGTCCCTGCGCCGCCTCTACATGACGGCCACCCCCCGGCTGTGGCAGCTGGACGAGGACCAGGAGCCGGGCAGCGTGCCGGGCGAGCTGGTGGCGAGCATGGAAGACGACCCCAACGGGCCGTTCGGCGCCCGGTGTTACACCCTGACGCTGTCGGAGGCGATCGACCGAGGGATCTGCGCGCCCTACCAGGTCGTGTGCGTCGACGTCACGGACACGCAGCTCCAGGCCGCCATGCTGCTCGGTGCCGAGGGCCGATCGGACCAGGTGCGCGGGGCACGGCTCGCAGCGCTGCAGACGGCGTTGGTGAAGGCGGCTGCGGAGGAGGGCTTTCGCCGCACACTCACCTTCCACCACGTGGTCAAGGAAGCCGAGGCGTTCGCGGCCGGACTTCCCGACATCGCTGCGCAATTGCACGACGCGGACCCGGAACTGTACCCGGCGACGGTCTGGGCCGACTGGCTCTGCGGCGAGCACAAACCACTCCACCGGCGCCGCGTCCTGGACGAGTTCTCCAGAGGCATCGCTGTGGACGGCACGGTCGTGGAGAAGACGTTCCTCGCATCCGTTCGCGTGCTCGGCGAAGGCATCGACACGTCCCACTGTGACTCCGTGTACTTTGCGGACGTGCGCGGCTCAATGCCGGACCTGGTACAGGCCGTTGGGCGAGCGCTGCGGATGCAGCCGGGCCAGGGCAAGACGGCATCGCTCGTGGTGCCGGTGCTGCTGGGGCCCGGGGAGACGGCAGACAACATGCTCACTTCCCGGGCGTACGGCGGCCTGGCCAAGCTGCTGGAAGCGCTCAGGGCACACGACGCCCGTGTCGTGGAGCAGCTCGCCGAGCAACAGGCGCGAAGCCGTGTCAGGGGCGTACAGAGCCGCTCGGGCAGCGAGGAAGGAGAGGGTGCCGCGAGCGATCGAAGCGACCGGCTGTCAGTACCGGCCCGGGAACTGCTGAAATTCAGTACCCCACGCGATCCGGCACAGCTGGCGGCCTTCATCAACCTGCGCGTCCTCAACCCCGAACACACCCACTGGCGACGCGGCATCGAGGCCGCCGTCCTGTACGCGCGCAAGCACGGCGACCTTAAGGTGCCGTTCACGTACCGCGTGCCCGGCCGCGACGACCCGGAGGCCGAAGCCGAGGTGTGGCCGACCTCGCTCGCCGATTTCCCCCTGGGGCAATGGATCGCCGACAACAGGCGCTTCTACGCCCGCGGGGATATGGACGAAGACCGCGCCCGGCAGCTGGAGAAGCTCGGCATGATCTGGTCGCACTACGACGTCGCCTGGGAAGAAGGCCTCGCCGCGGCGCGCGGGTGGGCAGCCGAGGCGGGCCACCTCCTGGCCCCGCTGGACGCCACCTACAAGGGCTATCGGGTAGGGATCTTCCTCAAGAACGTGCGAGCCGCCGCCCGCCGGGCCGCCGAGAACGAGCAGCGGCGTGCCGAAGGCCTGCCGGTTCCGTCGGCGGCCGGCGCCTTGTCTGAGGAGCGACGCGAGCAGCTGGAGGAGATCGACCCGTCGTGGTGTCCCACGTGGCCGGTGGAGTGGCAGCGCTGCTTCCACCTCACCCGGCTGCACCTGGACGAAGGCGGGGCGCTGCCGACCGAGCCCGGCACCGTCGTGCACCAAGGCGAGGACCTCGGACGATGGGTACGCGCCCAGCGTCTGGGCTGGGACAAACTCACCACCGTCCAGCAATGGAAGTGCGAGCACATCCTTGGGATCGAGCCCGCGACCGAGGACGAGAAGCCGAAGCCGCGTCGTACGCAGGCCGACAAATGGGCGATGAACTTCGCGGCCGCCAAGCAGTTCTACGAGCGCGAAGGGCACCTTCGGGTACCGCGCAAACACATCGAGCGGATCGTCGACAAGGACCAGGAGCAACGCGAGCTCCGTCTCGGGGCGTGGGTCAGCAACCAACGCTCACGAGCGGCGACGCTCTCCCCCGAACGCATGGAACAGCTCTCCAATATCGGCATGCGCTGGGCATGATGCGGTCCCTGTGCTGGCGATGCCGTGTTCGCTCACGCTCACCGAAGGTTTTCGTCACGGATCATCCTTCGGAGGCTGGTGCGGGCGGCGGTCAGGTCTTCCTCGAGAGTTGTGATGCGGGCCCGGCATATGGCGTTCTCGGAGGAGGCCTCCTGTAGCTGGCGGGTGAGGTCCTGATTCAGGGTGGTCAGTTCGTCTGCTCTGGTCGATGCGTCAGGGGCGTGGATGGCATCGAGCTGGTGGCCGAGTTGGTGGCGCAGGGCTGTCTGGAGCCGGTCGCGTTCCTCGCGGAGGTCTTTGATTTCTTTCCGGGCGGTTTCGAGCTCGGTGCGCAGGCTGAGCTCGGAGGGCGGACTTGCCGTGGCAGACGGTGGGGTGCTGTGGGCTTGGCGTAGTTGGGCTGCCTCGATGTGCTCCCGTACGCCGGGGGCATAGGTGAGCCAGGTGGAGACGCGGGCGGCGCGGGCCACTGCGGCGAAGGTGAGCGGCTTTCCCTGTGCCTCGAGTGTGGCGAGAACCGTGAGGACACGGGCTCGTTTGTCGAGGCTGTGACGGCGTCTGGCTTCGGCGAGGGGGGCGGGATTGCCGCGGGGATTCATCGCCGCGGGATTGCCGCGGGGATTCATCGCGGGTCTTTCGGCCGGGCGGTGGTGAGGGGCAGGAGAGTGTGGTTGCCGCCTGCTCGTGCTTTTCGCAGCACAGTGCTGGCCTCTTCGATCTGGGCACGTTCGGAAGCGGGGAGGGATCCCAGGTGTGTGTGCATGCGGTCGATGACTCGCTGGTAGGCAGTGATCTGTGCGGTGAGCGCGGTGGTGACGAACTCGGCGGCGCCCATGGCGAGTGCGGTTTCGCGGTCTGCTCGTAGCTCGTTGATGTGCTGCTCGATGGCAGGCAGGTAGGAGGGGTCGGGGCGGTAGAAGCCACAGCCGGCGCACTGGAAACGGATGGGGCACGCCTGGCCTCCGGCTTTCACGTTCGACGGCTCCGTGCAGCCGCCAAAGGGAACGGCGACGGAGCGCATCTCGTAGGCAGTGCTCGAGCTCGGGCTGAGGTGGCCGTGTTGGTCGAGGACATGTGCGCTGAGTTTGGCCACGGCTTCGCTCTTCCGCTTGAGGGAGACGGTGTAGTAGCGCTGCGTCATGGCGATGGATTTGTGGTCCATCAGTTCGCGCAGCACGTCGACGGGGGTACCGGCGTGTGCGTGGCGCTGGGCATAGGAGTGGCGGAAGGCGTAGGGGTAGATCAGAGACCGGTCGAAGAGCAGGCGTTGCCCTCTTGAGTCGGTGCCCTCGGCGTGGAGCTGGGGCAGGGCGTCTGCCCAGAGTCTGAGGGCGTCGCTGAGGTAGGTGCTGGAGATGTAGGGGGCGTCGCTCAGTGGAGTGAGGGACGGAAAGAGGTATCGGTCCCCCTTGGCGGGAAGATGCAGCTGGTCGCGGCAGGCTTGCCAGGTTCTGATGGCGTCAGCGGTGGAGGTTGTGATCGGCAGACGTCGGCGGTGGCGTTTCCTCTTGTGGTTGTCCCAAATCAGGGTGGGCTGGCCATTGTGGGTTTCCAGGCAGTCACGGGACAGGGAGACGATCTCGAGCGGGCGGCGCCCGGTATCGCGCAGGACGATGTACATCGTGCGGTACAGCAGGTGCCGGGCGTCTGGGGCGATGTCGCGGCAGCCGTAGGTGTTTCCGGTGCCCAGGGTGTCGAGGTGGGCGTCCAGTTGCCGGATGACGGACTCGGGGATGGCCTTGCCGATGAAGTCCTCGACGGGCACGCGGGTGAAGGTGCCGGCCAGGTCATCGAGGGTGCCGCAGCGGCGGCCGTAGGCGATGAGCTGGAAGAACATGCCCAACAGACTGCGTCGGAAGGAGGAGGAGTAGGGGGTGCCGTCTCGTTTGCGTGCGGCTCGGAAAGCGTCGACGGCCGAGGTGGCATCGGCGAACGTCAGAACGGCGGGATCGTCGCCGGCGTCGGCGCGCTGGGCGAGAGTCGTGGAGGCGATGGTCGTCGCGTGGAAAGTGCGCTTGAAGTCTTCCGTGGTGGGTCGGGCGGTGGTCACCCAATGGCGCAGCGCCTGGCGCAGCCAGGGCTGGCGGACTGTGCGGAGATCGACGCGGCCGGGCAGATGCCGGCGCTTGCCGGACGCGCTGTGGCGCAGCCCGAGGACGCGCAGATCGATGACGTCCTGGTCGATGAGGGTGATCCCGGAGAACTCGCTGTATCCGGCGCGGGCGGCGGACTGCAGGTTCTCCAATGTACGGACGGCAGCCTGGTGCGGCTTGGTGAGCCGGGCCGCGTTGGTGGCGTCCAGCAGGGTGTCGGCCGTGGTGAGGTGGCTGATCACGCCGCGGATCCAGTGAGGTTCCAGGGCACGTACCCACTGGTCCATCTGCTGCACGGCGTACAGCACTTCCCAGCGCAGCAACTCGGGCAATGGGACGAGATGGAACTGGTGCGCCAGCAGATAGAGCGGCTGCCCCGGCGCCCACTGCGCAGCAGGGACAGGGGCAGTGCTGGAGCGGCAGTCTGCCCTCCAGGCACGCCAGTGGTAGTTGCACAGTCCCCGGGAATTCATGGATGCGCCGGCACAGTCGGCGACCATGCAGACGGGCACGTCAGTGAAGGGCATCGCGCGCTCACGGAGCCAGCGTTCGAACGTGCCTCTTGCCGTGTGGTACTTACGGGAGTTGTCGTGAGCCGCGCACAGGCCTCCCGATACCTGGGGCCGTACACACCGCACGCCGTCCCGGGCGAGCGTGCACGGCCCGACGACCGTCAACGGCAGGGATCTGGAACGGGCGGGAGTGAAAGTGGCGGCGAACTCTTCCCGCGGCAGACCGCTCTTTCTGCGTTGATCCGAGCAGTAGGTGCAGAACGTCTCCTGAGCACGCACGATCACGTCGCAGCGGCGGGTGCGGCACCGGGAGGACGAGGTGCGCGGGTTGTCGAGGTCTCCGGTGAACAGCCATCTGGCGCCGTCCCACTCCCCCGGTCGCCACGCGGGATCGATGTGGGCACACAGCCACGTCTCCCACGACTTCTTCGTGGCCTTCGTCGATGCGGAAAGTGCGACGGCAGGCGCACCAGCCGTGCTCACTGGTCCTCCCGCCATGCCTGTGCCCGGTCGACAGCCGCCCGGGTCTCGGACTCATCGACGTGGCGGTAGCGGTCCATGGACAGCGGCGAGGCGTGCCCCAGCAGCTTTTGCACCACGTCCCGGTCCACTCCCTCACGCAGCCAGTGGGTGGCCGCGGAGTGGCGCAGCATGTGCGGGCGAGCCGGGTGCCCGGCGCGGCGGGCCAGACGGTCGAAGACGTTCTTGGCGTTCGGGTAGGTCATGGCCCGCCCCAGCGGGGGCCGGAAGAGGTTCACGAACACCATGCCTGTCTCGGCCGCGGCGGCCACCGGGGTCCGTTCGTGCTGGTAGTCGGTGTAGAAGGCGACGATGTCGGGGGTGACGGGGAGGCAGCGGGAGTGTCTGGACTTGGCCAGGGCCCGGTTCGGATTGTCGGTGCGGCGCCGCACATGAAGGTGCGGGCCCTCCACCGGGCAGCCCAGCGAGCGTGACGAGGCCAGAAAGTGCAGATCCTCCTGGCGCAGCCCCAGGGCCTCCCCGATCCGCAGGCCGGTCGCGGCGAGCAGCGCGATGAGAAAACGGTCCCGCGCCCGGGGCGTATCCGCGATCATGCGGCGGATCTGCTCCGGGGACAGGTCCTCGTAGCCGGGCTCGCTGACCTGGAAACGAAAAGCCGACACCTGGACCTGGCGCCACTGGCCGCGCTCACCGGCGTCGTAACCGGCCGGCAAGAACCGCAGGAACCTCGGCTCCGACAACAGCCCGGCCGTCTGCGAAGGAACCCAGCCGTGGAGCGCGCCGAAGCGCAGGAAGTCCGTGACCGCCGTCATCACCGCGTTCGCCGTACCCTGCGAACGGTAGCGGGGCGCCGCCGTGGCAGGGGAGCGGCGGCTGCGGGCCGGCAGCGGCGTGGTGACCAGCCACTGCTGCAGCCCGGACAGAGCCATGAAACTCGGACGCGACCACTCGATACGGCGCTGGGTGCAGTAGTTCAGATAGAGGGCGAGACGGCCCGCGTAGACCCGCTCCGTGTTCGGCGAGCGGCCCTTGCTACGCAACCCCGCCAGAAACGCACACGCCTCTACATGCAGGTCATAGGTGCGTGCGTCGGCCACCACCCACCGCTCCACACCCGTCACCGGGGAGATCGAACGCTCAGCCACATAGTTCTGCTCCACCCCCAAACAGAACCAAGCCCCGTCGGGCACCGAGGCGCGAACGGTCAGACGGCCATACGAGCAGGTGACATCCCTGCCAAACACACCAGACATGCCCACGCACTATGGATAATCCGTGGCAGGCCGGGACAGGTGGTTCGTACGGCTCAGCGCTCGTTTTCCAAAGCTGCGTGCAACCCATAGGCGCCTGCTTGCGAGAGCTTGTCGATGATGTCCAGACAACGGATGCGTTGGGGTTGGGGGCTTTGGCGATAGAGGCGGAGGACCGCCGAGACCAGATGGTGGCCGTCCGCTGCTCGGTGGGTTCTCAGGTCGAGATCCCTGCCCGCGTGCTGGACGATGCGCTCGCAGGCATCAATAGCCACGGCCGGAAGGGGGCCGGTGTGGTCGTAGAGGGCAAAAGCAAGATGCTCGAGATGGTCAGGAAAGGCCTGGCTACCGAGAAAGGCCTTGATGAGCTCGTCGGCTTGTGCGGGAAACAGGTCGAAGACCTGCCGCATGGCTAGGGACGCATTCTTTCGGACGTCGGCGTCGGCGTCGTTAAGCAGCGGGACAAGGTGTGGGTAATGGTCGACGTTGTTGGCGAAGACTGCTGCCGCCCCACGGCGTGCGAGGGCGTTGAGTTCGTGCGTGGTCTTGGGTAGGTCTGGGATGAGACACCCCTGGATGGCGGCAACGGCCCAGGACTGGCCGGCGAGTTCGGCCGTCTGGCCTGGTCCTTGAAGCGCCCGAGCAAGGTGCGCAGCGAAGCGTGAGGGTTCACGAACCAGTGTGTTGATGAGCAACCGTTGGATGGTGGAGGCGTTGTAGACGTTGGCGTCCTGATGGTTCAGGAGTTGCTCAGCGGTATCCAGCGCAATCTGAGGGTCATGCTTCATCAGGGCCAGCACGGCCTGGGCGGCACAGACTCGGACAGCGAGCACGGGGTCGTTGGCGAGGCGGGTGACTAGGGGCGTCAAGGCGTGCAGGTGCTCACTGCCGTGGGAGAGCAGGGCGGCAACGGTGAGCGCTGCCTGGCCGCGGGTGGCGTTCATGCCGGCGGTCAGCAAATCCGTTCGGGTTCCCTCGGTATCGGCGTCGCGGATGTCCTGCTCGGGGTGGGGATCCGTGGTGTAGCTGTCGAGGGCTGGCAGCGAAGCAGCAGTGAAGCTCTGCGGAGCCGACTGCAGGGCACGGCAAATCGTGGGCGCGGCGGCGGGGCCGAGTGTCCGATGAGCGTGGAGAGCCAACTGCTCCCAACGGTCGGCGTCCAAGTGAGGCGTGACCGCCTCCACGATCGCGCACAGGTAGGCGGCCGGTGAGCCGGAGCCAAGGGAGAAGGCGAATTCGGTGAAGCGGTCAGGTTCCTGCTCCGCGCGGCTGCGCAGGGTCTGGGCGAGTTCGTAAACGCCCCCCTGAGGCGGCCAGAAGCGCTCGGGCCGGGGTTTGGCGTACTTGTCCAGGGCTCGGTGCCACTGGGCGTCGGTCATGTGCCCGGCCGCGTGGTCGCTGATCGGCGAACCCACAAATTCGGCCTGGATGGCTGTCGGTGGAGAAGGGAGCTGGCCAAAGAATTTGCGTTCCCACTCAGCGAGCCGACGGCTTACCACGTCGCTACGGCGATCGGGGGTGACTGCCGACAGCAGTTCGTACTGGGCCCAGCCCCACGCGCTGCGCTGCCCCTTCTTGCGTCGGCGCTCCCATGCCGTGTAGTGGCCAAGCAGTACCGCGGTAAGGCGCTCCAGCGTCTCGTCACTGCAGTGGGGTGTAGCTGCTTCAATGAGTCCACGTGAGGCCCAGCGCGGGCTGTCCAGCCATCCCAGGCGCAGGTTGCGCTCATCGGTCAGGAGCCAGGAGATAGCCTCATCGGCCTGGCCTATGAGGGTGTACGCGCGGCAGGCAAGGAAACGCAGTTCCTGGACTGGTGACGACGCCAGGTGCTGTAGGGCGCCGGCAGCGGCAGCCGGGTAGCTGGCCGCCAGGGAGCATAGTGCTGTGTCCAGGGCGGCCAGCAGCGCGGTGTCCACGCTGTGGCCGCCTATGTGGCGGTAGCCCCAACGGCCGCCGGGGGCATAGGCATCGGTGCGGTCCGTGCTGCCAGCGGTGGCCACGTCGATGACGAAGGGCAATACCTGCTCCACATAGGCCTCCGGCGCGGCCTTCGCGATGCTGGAGAGGACGGTGCCGGCAACCTGCGAGTGCGTGGAGAGGTGATTGGACGCGAAGGGATCGCCGGAGCCGTCGGCGCGCGCTCGGGCAAGGTGGCGGCGCAGGTAGGCGCCGACGAGACGGGCGGCGGGAGCGGGGGCGGTTTCGGCGAGGCCGTAGAGGAGCGACCAGAAGTCACTGTTGACCGCGATCGGCCCGCGGGCCTCATCGGCATGGCCGTTCTCAATCAGGTCGACGGCAAGGTCGACGAGGTCGGGTGTGAGTGCCCACTCGATCAGCGACAGGAGGCGCTGCCCCCACTGTGGCGTGGTGTCCACGTACGGTCGCACCAGCTCCACGACACGTCGGGGCCGGTGCCGCGCGACGGCCAGCAGTTCGCGGAACGCCGCATCGGCGGTCTGCGGCGTGTTCAGCCAGCGTTCCCACCTCTGATCGTGGCCGGCGGCGTCGAACCATTGGGGTTGGGCGAGCAGGCCGCGGACTTTGCCCGCCACAGGAGCCTGGCCCCAGGCGACCGGTTCGATGGCCTGCCATTCCGGCAAGGCGGCATCGAGTTGCCCGAGCACCGCGATGATCACGTCGTGCAGGTGCGAACGGATCCGGTCGGAGCTCAGAAGCTGGGCCACCGTGGCGCGGAAACGATCTCGATTGGTGCCGGCGAGGTGCTCAAGGATCTGCCGGGTCTGGGCCCGACGGAACAGATGCTGGCCAGAGCCAGCAAGAAAGTCGTGGATATCCGCTTCGGTAGAGATGAAAGACCGGGCGAAAAGGAAGTCGAAGTACGTCTCGTGGAAGAACCCGATCTGTTCCGCGTCGCGCACCAGCACACCGTGCGACTCGAGCACCCTGATGTGCTGGCGGGCAAAACCATCGAGGAGAGCCAAGGGCGCCTGGAGCGTTTCGCGTTCACTCATAGAGGCGCACAGCGTGCCAGTGATGCCCGACCAGTCCAGAGCGGCGACCTGGCGCTCGATCTCTTCGCGTAGTTCATCGGTGTAGCGCGCGTACAGCTCCTGCAACGTCCGGTACGAAGCGGTACGTGCGGAGGGCGAGAGGCGGCTGAAGACCGACAGGTGCAACGGAGTCCGCAACAGCTCCAGTGTCACCGGTCCCAGGCCTTCGGGATTCGTCCCGCTGGCGGACAGAACAGCCCGCACCTGTTCCAGATCCAGAACGCTGAGGGGAAATCGAGCTGTCCGGGCGGAGTCGGCGACCAGACGGGACAGCCTCCGGTCGTTGTCGATATCGACGGTGCGGGCTACCAGGAGCACCTTGACGTTCGGGGCAACGACCAACTGCGCGAGTACGTCCTCGACGGCCTCGTAAGCATCCGACATCCTGCCGTTGTAGGTACTGACCGCATCCAGTTGGTCAATCACCAACAGCGCCGGGTCTCCGTCCGCGACTCCGGCCAGCAGCACCGCCGGCGAGTCCGGCAGGGTCATCTTCGTTCCCAGCTCCTTGGCCGTCTGCACGCCCGCGTCAGCACCGTCCATCCGGACCGCGGCCGCTGGCCATCCCTGCTCGCTCAGCCGGACCAGGACATCGGTGACAACCGCCGACTTACCCAGGCCAGCCCCGCCCTCGCAGACCACAATCTGCGGACCGCCCTCAGCCACCAGGCGTTCGTACAACTGCTCCACGTGCGGACGGGCGGCCATCCCGAATACAGGCCTGTCGCGCCGCACACGCCGCACAAAGCGCTCGACGGTACCGGCCAGCACTGTGAGTGTTCCGGTGTCACCAGCCAGCAGGCGTGGGCGTACTCCCGGCACGGTCAAAAGGTGGCTCCGGATCTGGGAGCCGGTGAGGCGCTGGTGCAGATGCTCGTCGAGATAGCCGCTCAGCTGCCTGACGATCACTTCCGGATCGCCGACGAACAGCAGCTCATACTCGGAGACCACCAGGCGGCGCAGTGCCTCTGGTGAGTAGTGCTCCACGTGCACGGCCTGCAGATACCGCCAGCCGACCTCCCGGTTGACCGGCACATCGTTTACAGACCAGTTCCCGAGCACCTGTACGAACTGGGGAGCCTGAGCCTTGGTGATGATGCCCTCGAATTCGGCGAGTGTGTCGGCGGCCCGGGCACGCTGGGCAAGATCGTGCAGTTCAGGGGCCCCTGTGGACAGCACGAGGCGCACCTTCTTGCCCTCCGCAAGATGCCCCGTGACCGCATTGAGGATCTTCCCCGCAGCATCCAGGGTCCACGGCCCCTTCGAGGGAACGTCCTTCACCTGCTCGCACCACGTGCCGTCGTCCGCCTCAAGCTCGAACTCGATCCCGGCACCCGCCGGCCCCGGGGGCTCTAGGCGAATCCGCGACGCCCGCCCCCTCAGCAGCTCCGCCACCCTCAATGCGGTCCACCAGTCCTCGTACCGGTTACCCGCCTTGTCCGCAGCCCCGCCCGCCAGCCCCACCCAGCCTCACCCCTCGAAAGCCGCAAAGGCTCCTTTCTTTCAGGAACCCGCATCCCGCGACCCTACCTCCACCCACCGACAATCAGACATCCGGAATATTCCTGACAAAAGATCCACCTCTCTGCTGTCCTGGGACGCAGACGCGGAAGCCACAGCCGTGGTCTCTTCGAGGACCCACTGCTCAGCTGGGGCCATGCAGGGCATCGACGCGTCTGCTCTTCAATTGGGGGCAACCAAGGGCGGACGCCGCTCCTGGTACCCGA
Organism: Streptomyces sp. NPDC052016; assembly: GCF_044548445.1. Classification (NCBI taxonomy): domain Bacteria; kingdom Bacillati; phylum Actinomycetota; class Actinomycetes; order Kitasatosporales; family Streptomycetaceae; genus Streptomyces; species Streptomyces sp. NPDC052016. The sequence continues at coordinate 14,674 of NZ_JBIUBX010000049.1, read as the reverse complement.
TTCGCGCAACTGGCCCAGTCCTCGTCAGAAGTCGAAGCAGAATCACCGACGTGGCCGAGAACTTTGAACCCAGGTTGAACAACGACGCCCTACTCCTCACAGGCGTCAGCGACCTAGCTGACGCGTACACGCGGCTCAGCGCCGCAGGCGATCCACAACGCCGGGGGAAGGACTTCGAGCACCTACTGCAGCGAGCCTTCCAGCTCGCTCACTTCGAGGTAGAGCTCAACCCGCGGATCGCACACCCACGCCAGACGGACTTGTCCGCCCGCTACGGAGACCATCGGTATCTCCTGGAAGCCAAGTGGCAAGCCGCGAAGGCGGACATAGACGTACTCGGCGGCCTACGCGACCGCTTACGCCGGACCAGTGCCGCCATAGTAGGTGTGCTCGTCAGCATCTCCGGCTTCACCGGAACCGTCGTAGAGGAGGTCAGCCGAGAGCGTCAGACACCGATCCTCCTGATCGACCAAGAGGATCTGCTGAGCGCTCTTCGGGAGCCGACAACACTGCCCGGCCTGCTCAGAGCCAAGCAAGAGGCACTGATCACTCATGGCCAGGTGCATCTCGGCGAGTCTGCACGGGCACACACCACAACCCGTAGGCCAGACCGCGCACTGCCAGCCAGAGACCTGCATCTCCGCGACGCCGACGGGGAGCAACACCCTTACCTAACTGTTCCGGGCGGCTTCGCCCCCGCAGTGTTCGCTACCGCCGTCACAAACGTGGACTGGTCCTTCGGTCGCGGCCGCGGCGTATGCATGGACATCCCCATCCAAGCCCATACTGCAGACGACTTGATACGTCTGATCCACGGCCTTGATGAGCTCGGACTGGCCAGCGCACGTCCCACCTGGACCCTCCAGCAGAACGACACCTCATGGTTCGGAATCGGCGCTGGCGAACTCATAAAAGCGTTGGACAACGCCCAGCAGCGAATGACAGAGCCTGCCGCCCCACACCACAGCGAGCAGCTCGTGTACTGCGACACCACCCTGGGCGGCCTCTACACGCTGACGGCAATCATTGCTGCGGCCGAGCCGCCACCCGCCGGGCAGCAACAGGACGAGTGCACACCCTCGGGCAGCCAACGCAACAGTACGCCTGCTTCTCTGCTGGTCTCACAATGCCAACTATCCTTCCAGCTCCCCGGCACTCCGCTGGACGCCACAGCCCTGCGTCACCTCCACGACCGATTCGGAGCGACGCACAACGTCTACTTCCGCCACTTGGACATCACGGCGATCAAGATCAGCTGGCTTGATCAGCAACCAGTAGACCCACTGGCCACCATCGTGGAACACGACTCAGTCACAGGCCAGGACTTCGTCGTCGGCCTCGTCTTGCGCGATCACTACTCCGCGAACGGCAAGCACGCCGTGCTCGAAGGCTGGCCGCTAGAACTTCAGGACAGCGGATTCTTGGTGTGCGCCCTAGCAGATCATCATCCCGTAACTCGCCCACCAGAGCGCTACTGGCTAGAGGCCGTGCATACCGCCCACACGTCCGATCTAGCCGTAGCAACGATCCGGGCCAGATGGTGACCAGGGTCAGCTCCACGACGGATGAGCAAGGGTAGACACTGCCGCAAGCCGGCCCCGCTGGCTGGTGAAGGCCAGCAGCCAGTGGGGCCCGCTCACTCAAACGCAGTTGCCTAAGCGGTCTTCCTCCGCCCCGGACTCCGGTCCCACCTCGCGGCAAAGGACCGGATGGACTCGGCAGTGAAGACCGGGCCAGCACCTGTGCGGCCAATCGGCCGCGGGAAGTCAGGATGGTTACCGTCCAACTGAGCCACCCGTTGACGAGAGACACCCAGTTCCTCAGCCGCTTCCCTGTACCCCATGAGCTTCTGCTCCTTGGGGTAGTCCCGCTCCGCGGCTGCCTGCTCAGCGGTAACCACACGCAGGTCGATCAGCTGAGGCATGTGGCCCAGCCCAGCCTCAAGTCCCTCAGCCACTGTATGAAGAGCCTTATGCGCAGCCTCCACCAAGCTGGACGCCCTCAGACGCCACAGAATGTGAAGACGTCGGCTGTCAGCCTCATACCTGATGACACCAGCGAAGTGCCGGTGCATCTCTTCGAACTGCTCATCTCGTAGGGCGCGAACAGCATCCGCAGTCGCAGACGCCCGCCATTCCTGTTCCATGCTTCTCTCCTCTCCTTCCATCTGTTTCGTTCCTGCGGTGTACGCGGATGGACAGGTACAGGGGGCCAGGCCTTCTGGCCCCCTTCCATACCTGGCTAGCCCTCGTCCGGGAGGACCAGGCCCATATCTCGCAGCGTCGAGATCAGATCGAGCCACTCACCCGTGCTGCCGGGTTCGTGATCGATCGTGGTCACGTTGCCGTCCTGAGAGAAGAACCAAGATCCCTCCGGGCTCTGCCAGCTCTTGAATCCCTGACGGTCCAGCGCCGCGAGAAGCACGTCCATCCGATTTGCCATGTCGATACCACCCCCAAACCTTGCATGTGTCAAGAGAAATAACCTTGAGCAACCTACTACCAACCCTTGCCTCTAGCAAGGCAATGACTCTGCGGACTCCTCGCTACAACGTCGGCAAGCCCGTCTCGCACGAAGATCGACACCTGCTGTAGGCCTCACTCGATCCGGGGCAGCGGAATATCCGCAGGTCAAGTCCACAACAGACACTCCATACGGCACACCACCTACAGATAATCGACACCCGGGAATGTGACTCCGTGTACTTCGCGGACGTGCGAGGCTCGATGCCGGACCTGGTCCAGGCCGTCGGCCGGGCGCTGCGCATGCAGCCCGGCGAAGGCAAGACGGCCTCCCTCGTGGTGCCGGTGCTGCTGGCGCCCGGGGAGACGCCCGACAACATGCTCACCTCCCGCGCGTACGGCGGCCTGGCCAAGCTTTTGGAGGCGCTCAGGGCCCACGACGCCCGCATCGTCGAGCAGCTGGCCGAACCGCAGGCACGCAGCCGCGTGAGGGGCGTGCAGAGCCGCGGAGGCAGCGAGGGAGGCGAGGGGGTCGGCAGCGACCCAAGCGACCGAGGTCTGTCCCTGCCGGCTCAGGCGCTGCTGAAGTTCAGCACGCCGCGTGATCCCGCCGCACTGGCCGCGTTCATCAACCTGCGGGTCCTCCACCCCGAGAACGCCCACTGGCGACGCGGCATCGAGACCGCCGCCATCTACCACCGGCTCCACGGCGACCTGAAGGTGCCGTTCACCTACCGCGTCCCCGGCCGCGACGATCAGGACGCGGAGGGTGAGGGGTGGCCGGCCTCCCTCGCCGCGTTCCCGCTGGGCCAATGGATCGCCGACGCCAGGCGCTTCTACGCCCGCGGGGACATGGACGAAGACCGCGCCCGGCAGCTCGAGAAGCTCGGCATGGTGTGGTCGCACTTCGACGTCGCGTGGGAGGAAGGACTCGCGGCGGCACGTGGGTGGGCCGAGGAGAACGGCCACCTGCTCGCGCCGCTGGACGCCACCTACCAGGGCTACAAGATCGGGATATGGCTGAAGAACCAGCGGGCCGCCGCCCGGCGAGCGCAGGAGATCGAGCAGCGACGGGCCGAAGGCCTGCCCGTTCCGTCGGCGGCCGGCGCGCTGCCGGAGGAACGGCGCGAACAGCTCGAGGACATCGACCCCGCCTGGTGCCCCACCTGGCCAGTGGAATGGCAACGCTGCTTCCACCTCACCCGACAGCACCTCGAAGCCGGCGGCACACTGCCCACCCAGCCGGGCGACGTCATCCACCAGGGCGAAGACCTCGGCCGGTGGGTACGGTCGGTCCGGTTCGGCTGGGACAAGCTCACCGGCGTCCAGCAGTGGATGTGCGAACACATCCTCGGCATCCAACCCGCGGCCCAGGACGAGAAGCCCAAGCCGCGGACCAGCCAGGCCGATAAATGGGCAATGAACCTGGCAGCCGCCCGGCAGTTCTACGAGCGCGAGGGGCACCTCCGCGTACCCCGCAAACACATCGAGACCATCACCATCGCCAGCGGAGACGACAGCCGCGACGGCGATGGCCAGGAAGAACACCAGGTCAAGTTGGGTGCCTGGACCAGCAACCAGCGGAGCCGAGCCGCGACACTCACCCCCGAACGCATCGAACAGCTCTCCACCATCGGCATGCGGTGGGCGTAGTTCCCAACGGCCTGGCCCTGAAAGCTCACCGAAGGGTTATCGTCACGGATCATCCTTCGGAGACTGGTGCGGGCGGCGGTCAGGTGGAGAACTGATGCTGGACGGTGAGGAGCACTGGAACGCAGTGCTGGCCGAGATCCTGCTGAGCCGGAAGATCGGCACGGTCCACGTGAAGCTCGTGGGTGACCTGATCTCGGTCACCGCTCAGCTGGACCTTGCCGCACGGAGCCGCCGACCGGCCTTCAGGCTTGACGGGATCGTCGACTACGACGAGCGGATCGGTCCGCTGGAGGAGGCATACCGTGCCGCCTGGCAGGCCGTGGAGGCAGCGCCCGACAGGGAGCGGCGCGCGCCGGAGCTGGACAGACTCGCCACCGCGTTGACGGCCGCGGTCGAGGGTGTCGCCGACTTCGCCCGACAGCAGGGCGTGGAGGTACGGCTGCACCGCTTCGGCGACCCCAAGTTACAAAGTCCGTGACTCCGGCACTCCGGCAGTCGCCCCGGCGGCCCGGCGGACGCCGGTGGCGGCACCGCGGGTCGGGCCAGGGGACGGCCGGTCAAGCCCTGAGAGGCGCAGAGAGGCGCCGGGGGCGCGCCGCCGTCCTTCCCTGGTCGCCGCCCGAAGGGCGTCCCCTGTTCCATCGGTGGAGTCGGGGGGGGGGGGGGGGGGGGGCGCCCCCCGCGGGGGGGGGGGGGGTGGGGGGGCGGGGGGCGGGGCGGGGCGGGG
>NZ_JBIUBX010000049.1:0-9822 GCF_044548445.1 Streptomyces sp. NPDC052016 | reverse complement strand
GGGCGGGCCGTCCACGCCCGCGGGGGGGCTGTGCGGCGGGGGGGGCCCGCCGCGGCCTTCCCCTGGGCGCCCCCCCCCGGGCCCCCCCCCCCCGGGGGGGGGTGGGGGGGGCCCCGGGGGCCCCCCCGACGGAGCCGATGGTGCTGTGTTGAGTCGCCCGGCGGCGCAGGTCAAAAAGGCCGAGCCCGCGGTGTCCTTATCCCATCCGGTTCTCCTCTCCCGTGGGGAAGCGGTGCCCCGTCGGCGGCCGCCGGCGAGGAGGCGGCGAACCTCGGCCGCCGGTAAGGCTTCCTCACTCACTCCCGTGGGCGGCGGGACGGCCAATCCCCCGGCACGTACCTGGTGGCCAGGGCAGACTGGCCGGTCTTGGCCGCAGTCGCCCTCGCGTGTGCTGGCGCGGCCGGTCGGATGGCAGAGCCGTGGCGGGAGGCAGTGGGCGTGGAAGCGGTCCTGCGGGTTGTTCCCGTCCCGGGCGAGACGACGTGGTCTTTCCTGCACCGGGTGGCCGCTGCCTACCGGCTGCAGGTCAGCGATCTGGCGGCCTGGTGGCGCTGGGTGAGTCCGGTACGGCATCGGTACAGCGGACGCCCGGACGGCGAGGTGCTGCTCGACGCGGTGGCGCAGGGGCAGTTGGCTGACTGGTGCCGGGTGCCGGCCGTCCATCTGGCGCGGGCGCTGCCGTCCTGGGCGGCCGGGCCCCAGGCGCTCGCCGAGCACGGGCGGGCCAAGGACAGGCCAGAACAGGACGGGGCGGGGCGGGCGTGGTGGCGGCTGGGCGCATCGCAGTGGGGGCCGGTGGCCTTCGGCTGTCGGCTGTGTGCGGTCCGGCGCGGGGCGGGGAGCGGGCCGGTGTGGGTGTATCGGCCGCCGTGGCAGCGGCTGTGTGTGCGGCACAGCCGGTGGCTGCTGGATGTGGGCGAGGGGCATTCGCTGGAGTTCGCCGACGTCGCCGCCTGGGCCGGGGAGCTGGGCCGGGCTCGGCACCGGTGGGCTGGGGTGATGCGGGCGGCTGGGGCAGGCGGTGTGGCGCCGGGTGAGGTGTTCGCGTTGGCGCGTGCGGTGGTGTGCGGGTGGTGGGAGCGGGAGGAGTTCTGGGAGCGGGAGGTGGTGTGGGGGCCGCGTCTGGAGCAGTTGGTGGCGGCCATGCGTGGGCGGGGTGTCGATCCGGTGGGCTGGGGGGATCGGCAGTGGCGGCTCGTGGCGAGGGATGTAGTGGTGTTCCCCGACATTGTCGCGGTGGCCCAGGCCCTGGGTGATCTGCGGCTGTGGGAGCGGGCCGGGCAGGGAGCGGGTGGTCTGTTGCGTGACCGGGCCGGTGCCGAACGGTTCGCGGCCGCGCTGGGCGGGCGGCTGGGGCGGCCCTGGCTGGGCGAGGTGGAAGCGGCCGGTCCTGCAGGGCCGTTGGCCCGGTGGGTGTCGGCGATGGCCCGCGAGCGGCGCCGGCCCGGTGGGGCACCGCCGCTGCGCGGGATGCGGGGGGTGTGGTGGGTGCGTGGCCCGCACCGGCCCCTTGAGGTGGGGGCTGGCCTGCGTCTGCTGGCCCAGTCCCCGGACGCCGGGACGGTCGGGGCGCCGCACACCGTCGTAGGCGAGGGCATGCGCAGGGCTGGAGATGCTGCGGCAGCGGCGGAGCGGGGAGGGTGCAGCGGGGGGCCGGCGGCGCTGGCGGTGCCGCGGCGGGCCTGGCACGGCCAGGGGCTGACTCGGTGGCATGCGCAGTTGTTCGCCGAGGGTCTTGAGCACGCCCGCCGTCATGCGCAGCGGTTCGGGCATCTGGCGCTCGCACACACCGAGCGGGGGGTCGTGGAGGGTTTCGACCTGGGACGGTGGCTGGCCAGGCGCCGTGCGGACGCGGCTTCGCTGACCGTGTGGCAGACGGCGCAACTCGTGCAGCTGGACCCGTGGTGGAACCCGCCCTGGTCCATGGACTGGCAGCGTGCCTGGCATCGCGCCCGCGCTTATGCGGGCGAGCACGGCCTTGTGCACGGCGGTGACAATCTGGGCGGGCTGCCGCGCTGGCTGGAGCTGTGGCTGCGCCGTCAGATCACCCGCTACGCACAGCTGCACGAAGGCCAGCAGCGCCTGCTGGCCGAGCTCGGCCTTACCAGCGGCGAGGTTCAGCGGTTCCAGGCCTGGTCCGGGCGGCGCCGCCCGGTCGGCGAGGCCTTCGCCCTTGCCCGCGCCTACGCCGCCCGCCACGGGCACCTCGCGGTGCCCGGAACCGTCACCATCAACGGATTCGCGCTGGGCGCATGGCTCACCGCGGCGCGCGGGCGTCAGCGCAGCGCCGGCCGGCCCACCTGGCTGGGGCAGCGGCTGGGCGCTGTCGATGCCTGGTGGAACCCGCCCTGGTCCATCACCTGGCAGCGCATGTGGTGGGCCGCCCGCCACCACATGCGCGGCCTGCCCGACGGGGGTGCAGTGGTGGCCGGGCGCGCCGAACGCCGAACACGCATCAGCCTGGCTGTGTCAGCAGTACGCACGAGGAACACTGCTGCAGCCAGGGCAGCAGCAACTCCTCGACGAGCTGATGCTGCCGGCCGGCACGACGCCGGTGTGGCAGCCGCGGATCAGCGACGCCGCCTGGCAGATCCTGATGCCTTTGCTTCCCGCACGCCCGCCGTCTGACGGCCGTTATCGCAGCGAACGGCAGATCCTCGAAGCCATCGTCCACGTCGCCTGCACCCAGCAGTCATGGCCGCAGCTCCCCCAGACGCTGGGAAGCTACAAGACCTGCCGGCTGCGCTACATCCGCTGGCGTCAGGACGGCACCCTGGCCCGGATCGCCACAGCACACCTGCCCGCCACCGACCGCACCTGGCAGACCGCCCTCACCCACGCTCTCTCCCGGTAGACCGCACCCACAGCCGGCCGCAAGCCGACCGCACCGACGGGTGCGAAGCCGGCGGCGGACTCGTCATTTGTGACCAACTGGTTCAGCCGTACGAAACCGCATGTCCTTCTGTCTTCGTCACATCGCCGGTCGGCCGGTCTCCGAGCGCGAACAGTTGGTGGGGGGAGCACCATCGGCAGCCGGGGTTGATGCGGGCGCACTCAGGTACTCAAGTACGGCGATTCCTTTTCGGGCAGTTCATGAACGGGAACCATGACCATCCGCTTGTTTCGGCGGAACTGGTCGATGGCCGCCCGCTTCACCGCGGTGCGGCCGTAGGCGGTCAGGGAACCCTGCCCGGCGGTGAGGAAATCCCACCGCCGGTACATGTTCAGGTAGACGTCCTGCACAGCGTCCTGGGCGCTGTGCAAGTCGCCTGCCTGGGCCCGGGCCAGTCGGGAGAACGCCTCGATGGTCTCGAGGACGAAGGACTCGAAGTCCGCTCCCGGGGCGGCCTCGCTCACGCGGCCTCCCGCGTGGCGATGGCCGGTGGCCTGCCGGCTCGGCTGCGTCCTTGCGGAACAGCCACGCCGGCCGTCCCTGCTCGAAGCGGGCCGCGGCGCCGCCGTCGGGCAGGGACTGCGCCATCGCGACCATGGTGGCGCGCTGCTCGCGCTCCGCCCGGGTCTCGATGTGCGCCTTCACAAGCATCTCCACGACACCCTTGGCGCGGCGCATCGCGAAGAACAGCAGGACCAGCACGGGAAGTGACACCCCGCCCGCTCCCACCCAGTACGACCAAGTCATCGACCAGGCCTCCCAGTAGTGACGAACTCGTTGATGAAGACACAAGGCCCTCATCCCTTACACGCCACAGGAGGGCCAGATCCGGATGCCGGACGGCAAGAATTTTTCCCAACTCCCCCTACCGGCCCGCCCCTCACACTGTTTCCCCAGGTCACACGGTTGACTGGGCTGGAAGATTGATGCAGATGGGAAGGATCCGCGTCGAATCCGGGCCCCCGAGGGGCGCGCGGGCTGGGCGGGCGTCTGGCGCTGTGAGACGAGCGGCACCGGGGCGGCCGCTGAGGGGCGCCTTGATCGCGACGGCTCCGGTCGGCAGGGGTGTTGGTGGTCTCGATCTGCTGAGCATCCATTGCGAAAACGCCCGCCGGGACGGCGAACACGAGACCGTTGTGGAGTGACCCATTACCCCGGCCTCCTGCGGATCGCTCCCCTGCTGGGGGAGACGACTTCGTCGCTGATCTGCCGCATCGCGAGCCGCTACGGGCTGGAAGCGAAGGCGTTGCGGTCCTGCTGGCACTGGCGCAACTACCAACCCGCGCACGACGGCGGGAGCGCGCGGGCCGACTCGGAAGTGCTGCTGAACGCAGCCGGACGGCAGCTCCTGGCATGCCTGTGCGGCGTCAAAGAAGACGTGCTGGCGCGGGCGTTGCCGTCCTGGGGGCAGGAAGACGCCAAGCTGCCCGACAGGGAGGACGGAGTGCCGGCGGCGGCGTGGCGGATCGGCGGCGCGGTCGCCGGGCCGGTGGCGTTCGGCTGCCGTCTGTGCGCGGCCCGGCGTACGGGGACGGCCGTGCGGGTGGTGCGCTACACGCCCCGGTGGCAGCGGGTGTGTGTCCGGCACGGGCGGTGGCAGCTGGATGCGGACGCCGACCAGCCCCTCGAGCACCTCGACCTGCGGGATCTGCCAGAGGTGGTCCAGGCGCAGCGGCGGTGGGCCAGTGTGAGGCGGCGGGCGGTACGGACTGGGGCGGAGCCGGCGCGGGTGTTCGCGCTGGCGCAGGCGGTGGTGGCCCGGTGGTGGGAGCAGGCCCTGCAGTGGGAGCGGGAGACGATCTGGCCGCGGCGCCTGCACCAGGTCGCGGGCGGGGATGCAGGTGGTGATCTGGAGCGGTGGCGGATCGTGGGGCGGGACGCGGTCGTCTTCCCGGAGGTGGTGGCCGTCGCCGACGCACTGCTGGACCCGGCCATGGCCGAGCTGGTGTGGGCCGACAGCGGTGCCGGGCGGCCGCGGGCGCTTCCCGCCGACGGGGCGTTCTGCCGCAGGCTCGGTGAGCTACTGGGGCGGGGATGGCTGGGGCCGCTGGCCGCGACGGACCACGGCGGGCCGCTCATCGCGTGGATGGGCAGCGTCATCCGCCTTCGCCGCGGCGCTGGCGGGCCGCCCGGCTACGACAACGACCCGTGGTGGCTGCGGCAGGAACACCAGGCCGCAACCATGGCTGGCCAGCTGCGGGTGCTGGGCAAGGAAAAGAAGGCACCCGGTTCGGGGACGATGTGGCGGGCTGCGGTGCCCGCCGATCAGCGCAGGCTCATCACCAACGCTATCGACAGCGCCGAGGAGCAGTTGCTGCAGTTGCATGGTGTGCAGAGCGGGCCGACCGCCGAGGTCGCCCGGCGTCTGCTGCGCGGGCTCGGTCACAGCGCCGGCCTGATCGAGAACGCCTGGAAACGGACCGCGGTGGCGGCGGTGAACGGCGGGGTGCCGCTGGAAGAGGTGGCCCGGTGGGTGGACATGCCCGTCGAGGTGATCCGGAAGATGCTGACCGCGGACAGGCGGGAGAGCGGCGGCTGAGCACGATGCCTAGGGAGGGTCGGCTGTTAGCTGATACGGCACTCGTTCGTGGCAGGAACACTGAAAACAGTGGTCCGGGCGGGCGGGAGCGACTTGGCTGGCGCGGGTGACCAGCACAGGAGCGGCCCGGGGCCGGGCAGGGCGGGCCGGCGTGGCCCAGCATGGCGGGTTCGAGGCGGTGTTCCTCGACCCGGTGGGGCAGGTGGTGCAGCAGCGGTGGGTGGATGCCGCCATGACCGTGGCGTTCGAGGACTTGGCGCCGGTGTCGGCGTTCCCGGTGGTCCCGGGACGCCGCTGGGGGCCGGGCCTGTGGTGGTCGGCGACCACCGGGCGGCACGTGGCTGCGGGGTCGAACGCGATGCGCGCCCAGCTGATGGTCCTGGACCGCGACCCGGATGTGACGGGCCTGGCGGGGCGGCCGGTGCGGCTGCTGTGGCGTGATCCGCGCGGGCAGGTGCGTTCCTGGGTGCCGCAGCTCTTCGCCCGCCGTGCCGACGGCAACGCGCTGCTCGCCGACTGCCCCAGCCACCCCGACGCCGGCGGCGGACGCGCCCGGGGCGCCGCCCAAGCCGTCGCGGAAGCGTGCGCGGACATCGGCTGGACCTACCGGCGCCTCCCACCGCTCGCCGACGTTCTGGCTGCCAACCTGAAATGGCTGGCCGGCTACCGCCACCCCCGCAATGTCGGCCGCCAGGGCCTGATGGCGGCGGTCCTCGAGGCGTTCACGCGGCCCCGGCCGCTGATCGAGGGCACCGAAGCGGTCGGCGACCCGATCGAGGTCCTCCCCTGTGTCTTCCACGCCCTGCGGCACGGCCGGTTGACGGCTGGTCTGGACACGCCGTTGCACGAACGCGTCCTCGTCGGCCCGCGGGGTTGGAGCGACCCGGGCAAGACGGGAGGTGCCGGGTGAGCGCGCGGCGTAATGCCCGGCCGGCCGTGAAGGTCGGTGCTCGCGTCCGGTTCTGTGGCGTGACGTGGCAGGTGGTCGCCCTTTCGGGGCAGGAGATCCACCTCGTCGGCCCGGACGGCGGCGGCCAGGCCGTGCTCAGCGGGCACCTGTTCGCCGACCCCGGCTTCGCCGTCATCGGGGCCGACGCCCCTCAGGCGGCCCCGCAGTGGGGGCTGTTCGAGACCGCCCCCGCCGCAGCGCGTGAGAAGGCGCTGGCCTGGCGGCGGCACGTGCGGGAAGTCGAGTGCGGGCTTGCCGGCGGGCCCAGCAGCGAAGGAGTGGTCCGGCCGCAGTACGACCCGGAGCGGCACACGCTGGCCGAGCGGGAGCAGGCCAAGGCCGAGGAACTGACCGCGCTCGGCTTTGGCCGGGTGTCGCGCACCACGGTGCAGCGCATGCGGCTCGCCTACCGCAAACAAGGCCTGTGGGGACTCCTCGACCACCGCACCACCCGCGCCTCCAGCCCCACCGGGCGGGCCGACGAACGGGTCGTCGCCGCCGTCCGTGAGGCGCTGCGCCGCCGCCGCGGGCGTTCCAAGGGCACCATCAACGGCCTGTTCCCCCTGATCAACCAGATTCTGGAGGACCGGCACGGCCCCGGCACGGTGCCGGCACCGTCCCAGGCCACGCTGTACCGGCTCGTCACCAACCTCGCCCGGCCAGGCGAACTGCCCTCCGGACCCGTCCGGCAAGTACCGGCGAGCGTCGACGGGCGGGCCTTCACCCCCGCCACGGCGCTGCGGCCCGGCGAACAGGTCCAGGTCGACACCACCCGCCTGGACGTCCTCGCCCTCTTCGACGACGGGCGCCTGGCCCGCCCGGAGCTCACCATCGCCGTCGACGTCGCCACCCGCGCCATCCTCGCCGCCGTGCTGTGCCCGAGTGCGACCAAGGCCGTCGACGCGGCCCTGCTGCTCGCGGAGATGGCCGTCCCCCACCCCGCCCGGCCCACCTGGCCGGACATCCTGCGCATGGACCACGCCCCCGCACTCCCCCACCACCGGCTGGCCGCACTGGACGAGCGCCTCGTCGGCGCGGCAGCCCGGCCGGTCGCCCTGCCCGAGACGATCGTCGTCGACCGCGGCAAAGTCTTCGTCTCCGCCGCGTTCACCGCCGCCTGCGAACACCTCGGCATCAGCGTCCAGCCCGCCCCGCCCCACGCCCCCACCGCCAAAGGCATCGTCGAGCGGACCTTCGGCACCATTAACCACCTGTTCTGCCAGCACCTGCCTGGCTACACCGGCTCCGACGTCACCCGCCGCGGCCCCGACACCGCACACGACGCCTGCTACAGCGTCCCCCAGTTCCAGGACCTCCTCGACGAATGGCTGGTGCACTACCACCACCGGCCCCACGAAGGCCTGCGCCACCCGCTGATGCCGAAAAAGCCCCTCGCCCCGAACCAGATGTGGGCTGCGCTCGTCGCCGTCGCCGGACACGTACCCGTCCCGCTCACCGGCCGCGACTACCTCGAACTGCTGCCCGTACGCTGGCAGGCCATCACCCCCGCCGGCATCCGCATCCACCACCGCACCTACGACGCCGATCTCCTCGCCCCCTATCGCGGCCAGGCCTCCCCCGTCGCCGGCCGGGGCGGGAAATGGGAGATCCACTACAACCCCCACGACGTGCGCCAGATCTGGATCCGCCTTACCGACGGCCACCTCACCGAAATCCCCTGGATCCACCGCGACCACGTCCACCAGCCGTTCAACGACCACACCTGCAGCACATCCGCACCCACGCCCAGCACAGCAACCACGACGACAGCCATCAGCATGAAGCCGGCCTGGCCGACGCCCTCGACCAGCTCATGCGCCGCGTCCACAGCGGCCACGCCACCACCACCGAACAAGCCCTCCTCGCCCGCGCCACCACGCTGCCCATTCCCGCCGCCCGGCACCCGCAACACGGCACCGGCCCCACCATCGGCGAGCCGGCGCAACACGACGGCGACGACAGCATCGACGACCTCGACGACCTCCCCGACGACGACACCCGACCAGCCGCGGCCACCGGCTTCGGCCTCTACGACGCCCACGAGGAAGCCGGCAAATGGTGAACACCCACCCCCGCCCAGCAGCACACCCACCGCGCAGTGCACCCGCCGACGCGGGCAGCGGCAACACGGCCGAACCTTCCTGGCCCCTGACCACCTGGCAGGGCTGGCAGCACTTCGCCACCACCGACCCACCCGCCCCACCCCAGCCCGGCGACCCGCCCCGCAGCACCGACGAACGCCTCGCCTACCACTCCGCGTTCGTCACCATCCGCACCCCCGCCATCAGCCAACTCGCCACCCAGGTCCGCACCCTGATGATCCTCGGCCGCCACCAGCACACCACGGCACGGCCCTCCCTCATCGTCACCGGACCCGCCGCAGCCGGGAAAACCACAGCCCTGCTCAACGTCGGCCGCACCTGCCACCTCGCCCACACCCGCAAAAACCCCGCACCGCCCGGATCAGCACACGCCGCAGCCCCCGTCGCCTACGTCCTGGTCCCGCCCGGCGCCACCGCGAAAACCCTCATCACCGAATTCGCGGCTACCTCGGCATCCCCACCACCACCCGCATGACCCAGACCCAGATCACCGACGCCGTCTGCCACACCTACACCGCCGCCGGCATCCAACTCGTCCTCATCGACGAAATCCACCGCCTCAACCCCCGCACCACCACCGGCGCCCAGACCGCCGACCTCATCAAAGACCTCACCGAACGCCTGCTCGCCACCTTCGTCTACGCCGGCATCAACGTCACCGACACACACCCCTCTTCACCGGCGTGAGAGGCGCCCAACTCGCCGGACGCGCCACCCTCATCACCTGCGGCCCCCTCCCCGCCCGCCACGGCACCCACCAACCCTTCCGCGACGTCATCACCGACATCGAAAACGCCCTCGACCTCCACCACCACAAACCCGGCACCCTCCCCCGGCACGCCCCCTACCTCCACCAACGCACCGCCGGCCGCATCGGATCCCTCACCCGACTCATCCGCCAAGCCGCCATCACCGCCATCCACGACGGCACCGAACGCATCACCAAAACAACCCTCGACGCGGTACGACTCGACCACCTCACCGAACAACACAGGCGCCCCACCCGCAACCGCTAACCCCACCCACCAACCAGACAAAACAACCCTGACCAGCAAAAAACCAAACAGACCATTACACCCCAGAACTACCTACACCACACCCAGACACACTCCATACAGAACACATAACCCCAGCTCACACACCCGACCCACCCCACTCAAACCACCCACCCGACCTCTCAACAAACCCACAACACCCCAGGCCAACAACCACCCCGCACACCAACAAGCCCCCCTCCGAGCGTTAGACGCCGTTTCAGTTGGTGAGTCGGCGGTAGCTGATGAGGGCTGCGGCGATGCCGACGAAGGCCAGGAAGTGCTCGGCCTTTCGCTCGTAACGG
>NZ_JBIUBX010000048.1:0-32578 GCF_044548445.1 Streptomyces sp. NPDC052016 | reverse complement strand
GGATACCCGCCCGGCTCACCCAACTTCTCCACCGGATCCCAGCCCTCCAGGGCGGCAGGACCGTACACCGGCTCGATGGGCAATCCGGACTCCGATGCTGTCGTCTTTCGAGTCATTGCTCCGCTCTTCCTGTCGATCGGCCCGACAACAGCCGAGAGGAGATGGGGGCGCTCCGACGGTGAACCGGGTGGTCGCCGCTCATGGCCCCGGCCCCGTTCCCTCCCCCGGGTCGGCCCCGAGGAACTGACGGTGCAGGGCCCGTTCCACCGCGCTCAGCGGAATGTCCGGACGCAGCGCTTCCGGGTGCCCGGGCGCGGGTCCGTCCAGCGGGGCCTCGGGCGACTCGGGCACCGGCGGGACGTACACCCAGAGGTTGCCGAACGCGATCAGCGTCTCCTGTGCCGAGCGGAGGAAACGGGTGAGGAAAGAGCGCATTCGGTCAGCGTGTCCGGCCCGGCCAAAGCGCTGCCAAAGCGTCGCCACTCGGTCTCACTCCGTGTCAGGAGAGGCGAGGACCTCTCCTTCCCGGTGGCGGGACCCACGGTCTTAGTGGCGGTTTAGGCCCAGGCGTCATGCTCGCAGCAGCTGTTCGCCCACGGGAGGAAAAGGAGTCGGGATGAGTCGGAGCTACGTCCGCGCCTGCGCGCTGAACGACGTGCCTGAGGAAGGGGTGCTCGCCGTCGACGTCGAAGGCACGCGCGTGGCGGTCGTCCGGAGCGGTGGAGAGGTGCACGCCCTCAAGGACAACTGCACGCACTCCGACGTGCCCCTGTCCGAGGGCGAGGTGTACGACGGCGTGATCGAGTGCTGGCTGCACGGCTCGTGCTTCGATCTGCGCACCGGCAAGGCGGACGGCAACCCGGCCACCGAGCCGGTGCCGGTGTACCGGACCAGGGTCGAGAACGACGAGGTTCTCATCAGCCTGACCACGGACGACCAGGGAGTCTCGCGATGACCCTTACGACAACGGAAGCGCAGCTGTGGATCCGGCGGTTCCACCAGTCGCCGGCGGATGCGCCGCGTCTGGTCTGCCTGCCGCACGCGGGCGGCAGCGCCAGCTACTACTTTCCCTTCTCGGCGGCTCTGCAGCCCGGTGTCCAGGTGCTCGCCGTGCAGTATCCCGGCCGTCAGGACCGGCGGAGCGACCCCTGCCCGGTCACGGTGTCGGAGTACGCCGAGGCGATATGCCGCGCGCTGGACGAGGTGCCGGACCTCGGGGAGTTCGCGCTGTTCGGCCACAGCATGGGCGCGGTGATCGGCTTCGAGGTGACCCGCCTGATGGAGCAGCGGCTCGGGAACTCGCCCGTGCGGCTGTTCGCCTCGGGGCGCCGGGCGCCGTCCCGGGTCCGAGGGGAACGCGCACACACCCTGGACGACGACGGGCTGGTGCGGGAGCTGACGACGCTCGACGGTACGGACTCGCGGCTGCTGGACGACCCCGAGATGCGCGAGCTCCTGCTGCCGATGATCCGCAGCGACTACCGCACCGTCGAGACGTACCGGTGCGAGCCCGGCGCCGCGGTGGCGTGCCCGGTCACCGTACTCACCGGCGACGTCGACCCGCGCACCACGGCCGAGGAGGCGCGGGACTGGAAGGTGCACACCAGTGCCGACTGCGACGTCCGGGAATTCTCCGGCGGTCACTTCTACCTGAACGACCATCAAAAGGAAATCGCCGACCTGATCACCGAAACACTGCGGTAATCAACGGCGAGAATCCGGAATGGCGGACCGCAGGACGACGCTGGCCTGCGGGCCGTCATTCGCTCAGGAAACGAGCGTGGGAACCGCGTACTCGCTGCGCACCTCGTCACCGACAAGAATTGCCTGGTGCAGATCGCGCAGCGTCTGACACGGCTCGACACCGAGTTCATCACTCAGTGTCGTCCGGGCGGATTGGTAGACGCGCAGCGCGTCGGCCTGACGTCCGGACTGGTAGAGCGCCAGCATCAACTGCCGGTAGAAGGTCTCCCGCATGGGATTCTCGGAGATCAGCTGGAACAGCGGACCGACGAGCTGGCGGTGGTGACCCAGCGCCAGGCGGGTTTCGAACTGCAGCTCCAGGCACTCGAGCCGGGCTTCCTCGGCCCACACGACGAATCCCCGGATGATGGGTCCGTCGCCGGTCAGCTCGCCCAGCGCACGCCCCTGCCACATCGCCAGGGCTCCGCTGAGCAGCTCGTTCGCCTCCTCCAGGCGCCCCAGCAGCAACTGGTCGCGTCCGTCGGCGATGCACTGCTGGAAGTCACGGACGTCGAGCGAGTCCTGACGCAGTGTCAGCATGTAGCCGGGCGCGCGGGTCGTGAGCCGGCTCCCGTCCTGGCCGGGCCGCGACAGGAACTTGCGGACCTGCGAGATGTAGACGTGCAGCGAGGCGTTGGCGCGACGCGGCGGGTCCTCGTCCCAGATCTCGGCGATCAGCTGATCCACGCTCACGATCTGGTCGGCCTTGATCAGCAGTACAGCCAAAAGCGCCTGAACCTTACGAGCGTTCAGGAATGATTCGCGCCCTTCGTCGATGACCCTGATGGGCCCTAATATTCGATACTCCATGCCTGATGCCCCCATTTTTTCAGCAGACGCGGTATCGAGCCGCGGAGTCGAGGGTCACTCGCTCCGGGCCCCACCCTGCCACAGTCGTTCTGAGATCCACATCAGGAAAATTACGTAGGGGGCGCTTTCTACAGTGATCGTTCGATCACGGAGCAGCGAGCGGCATGAGGATGTCGTCCACGATGGACCGCAGGTAGTCGTCCGGGACGGCGGGCCCCTCGTGCACGACGTAGTGGACGAGCATCGCCGGGCCCACCGTCGCCACCATCGGTGAGGCCGCGCCGGGCCGGACCCGCCCGTCCCGCTCGCCGGCACGGAGGACCTCGAGGATCAGCTCGTGCGACGGATCCATGACCCGCTCACCGACCACGACGTGCATCATGCCGCCGGCCGCCTCGGCGGCTTCGCTCCGGACGATCTGGAAGACGGTGCCGTGCGTGAGGGCGATGGCGTCGCGCACGCAGCGCAGCAGCGCCAGCAGGTCCTCGCGCACGTCCCGGCCGAGCTCGATCACGGTGGGGTCGGGCAGGACGTTGGCGAGCGCGGCGGTCACCAACTCGTCGCGGTTGGCCCACCTGCGGTAGAGCGCGGCCTTGCCGGTGCCCGCCTCCGCGGCGACACCTTCCATGGTGAGGCCGACGTAGCCGACCGTCCGCAGCTGCTCGATCGTCGCGTCCAGGATCGCCTTCTCCAGGACCTTCCCGCGCCGACGGGTTCCCGAACTTGCCACCGGGGAACGGCCGTTGGCAGCTGCCATGCCTCAACACCTCCGAACCGGACGGGGGGAGTCCCTTGCGAGCCGACCCCGCCCCGCCTATAGTGAACGCGAACGTCTACTGTTTCCATTGAACTTTCGCATCATCACCCGGGGGAGGGGACTGTGTCCACCACGTCGACAGACACCGGCACCACAGGTACCGCCCAGCGGCACAATCCAGGTATTGCGCTGTTGGTCATTGTCTTAAGCCAGTTCATGGTCGGTCTGGACGCCACCGTCGTGAACATCGCGCTACCGGAGATCCGCACCGATCTCGACTTCTCGCGGACCGGTCTGGCCTGGGTGAGCAGTTCCTACACCCTGGCCTTCGGCGGTCTGCTGCTGCTCGGCGGCCGGATCGGCGACATCCTCGGCCGGCGCCGCGTCTTCATCGCCGGCCTGGTCCTCTTCGGCTTCGCCTCCCTGCTGGGCGGATTCGCCGACTCGGACACCATGCTGCTGCTGTGGCGCGTGGTCCAGGGCATCGGCGCCGCCATGGCCGCCCCCAACTCGCTGGCCCTGATCGGCAGCAACTTCAAGCCCGGCCCCGAAATGAACAAGGCGTACGGCGCGGTGGCCGGTTCCTACGCCGCCAGCCTCGCCGTCGGCCTGCTCGTCGGCGGTGTGCTGACCGGGCAGGTCTCCTGGCGCTGGGTCATGTTCATCAACGTGCCGTTCGCCCTGCTGGTCCTGGTGCTCGCGCCGCTGTACGTCAAGGAGGCCGACAGGCACCCGGGCAAGTTCGACCTCGCCGGCACCATCCTGTCCGGGGCTTTCATGATCGCCCTTGTCTACGGCCTGCTGCACGCCGCGGAGCACGGCTGGAGCAACGCGGAGACGCTGGTCCCGATCGGCGCTTCCGTGGTCTTCCTGGTCGCCTTCCTCCTCGTCGAGGCCAAGGCGGAACAACCTGTCATGCCCCTGCAACTTTTCACCAGCCGTAACCGTGCCGGTGGTTACTTCAGCCTGATCGGCCTGGTCGCGACGATGGCGGCGATGAACTTCTTCGTCAGCCAGTACCTGCAGGACGGTCTCGACTTCAGCCCGGTGGTCACCGGCTTCGCGTTCCTGCCGATGGCCGCGTGCATCCTGCTGGCGGGCGCCCAGGCGGCCAAGCTGCTCGGCAAGGTGGGCGCCAAGCCGGTGATCCTCGGCGGATCGGCGCTGATCTGCGTCGGCATGGTGTGGCTGTCGCTGCTCTCGGACGACACCACCTACGTCAGCGGCGTCCTCGGCCCGATCGTGCTCTTCGGCCTCGGTGCAGGCCTGGCGATGACCGCGGTCTCCGCGACCGTGCTCTCCGACGTGTCCGGCAAGCACGCGGGCTCGGCGTCGAGTGTCCTCGAGGTCATGCAGTGGATCGGTTTCACCCTGGGCATCAGCATCCTGTCCACCGTCTTCGGGACGGTCAGCCGCAACGTGGCCGCCGACAACCCCGACGACCCGAAGCACGTGCTGGTCGAGGGCCTGGGCGCCGCCTTCACCGCGTCCATCGCCTTCGTGGTCATCTCGGTCGTCATCGCCATGGTGGTCATCAAGAAGGCCCCTCCGGCGCCGGCCGCCGAGGAGCCGGTCAGCGAGGCGGAAGCCACCGTCTGACCGAAGCAGCGTGTCCCTGAGCCGACGCCTCCGGCCCGCCACGGGCCGGAGGCGTCGGCGTCCGTGCGGCCTTAACCACTCCTTCAGGGCCGGTTTAGCAGCAGTGACCAGGGTTGGCGAAAAGTGCCTGCCCGGGTGCCAACCGCGAAGGAGTGCGTCGTGAGTCGAACCGTCGTGATTGCGGGAGGCGGGCCGGTCGGCCTGATGCTCGCCAGTGAGCTGAGTCTGGCGGGCGTCGAGGCCGTCGTCATCGAACGGTTCCCCGAACCGAGCGACTACTCGCGTTCGCTGACCCTGCACGCACGGACGGCGGAGGTCCTGGAACAGCGCGGGCTGAACCGCTTCAGCGAGTACCCGCGGGTCGCGTCGTATAACTTCGGACTGGTCGAACTCCAGGACTACATCGACGACGAGAGCCTGCTGCCGCTGCTGGTGCCCCAGCGGGACATCGAGGCCCTGCTGGAGGACCGCGCCGTCGAACTGGGCGCCGACGTCCGGCGCGGCCAGGAGGTGGTCGGCTTCGAGCAGAACGCGGACGGGGTGACCGTCACCGTACGGCCGGCCGACGGCTCCGAGTACTCCCTCACCGGCGCCTACCTGGTGGGGTGCGACGGCGGCAGCAGCACTGTACGCAAGCTGGCCGGGATCGACTTCCCCGGCACCGTGTCCACCGCCGACGGGCTCACGGCCGACGTCATCACACCGTTGGACGTCGAGGAGTTCATCCACCCCACCATCTGCCAGCCCGGCATGTACGCCTCGATTCCGCTGCGTCCCGGACTGCACCGGGTGACGGCCTTCGAGTTCGGCGTGCCCAAGACCTCCAAGGACATCCCGCCCACGGTCGAGGAGTTCCAGGCCAAGTTCCGCAAGTGCGCGGGGCGGGACCTCGGCATCCTGGCCACCGGGGAGGTCCGGCACCTCTCCCGGGTCGGCAACGCGACACGGCTCGCCGCCGAGTACCGCAAGGGCCGGGTGTTCCTGGCGGGCGACGCCTGTCACATCCACCTCCCGATCAGCGGCCAAGGCCTGAACACCGGCGTGCAGGACGCGCTCAACCTGGGCTGGAAGCTGGCCGCCGAGCTGAACGGCTGGGCCCCGGCCGGCCTGCTCGACACCTACCACTCCGAACGGCGCCCGGTCGGCGAGCGGCTCTGCTGGAGCACCAGCGCCCAGGACGGACTGCTCTACCCGCTGGACCAGGTCGCTCCGCTGCGAGCGCTCTTCACCGAACTGGTCAAGATGGACGTGGTCAACAAGTACCTGATGAGCATCCTCAACGGGCTGGGCATCAAGTACGCGATGACGGTTCCGGGCGGATCGTCCGAGGACGCGGCGCACCCGCTGATCGGGGGCCGGGTGCCGGTCGGCAAGCTGACCACCGCGGACGGCGACATCACCATCTCCGAAACCCTGCACGCCGCTCGGGGCGTGCTCCTCCTGCTGGGCGACCAGAAGCCGCCGGAGGACCTGACCGCCGGCTGGTCGGACCGCGTGGACGTGATCCGTGCGGAGCCGGCCCCGGAGATCGGCGCCTCCACCCTCCTGGTGCGCCCCGACGGGTACGTCGCCCACGCGGACGAGAACGACACGGACCGGACGGCCCTGCGGCAGGCGTTGCGGGCATGGTTCGGCGAGCCCTCCTGACCAGCACCGCGGGTGTCCCGGGCCGCGGCCACGTGGACGCCTGTCGTCTTCCGGACCATCGACAAGGAGTCAGTTGTGAGTCGTACCGTTGTGATCGCCGGAGGCGGCCCGACCGGGCTCATGCTCGCCGGCGAGCTGGCGCTGGCGGGTGTCTCCGCTGTCGTGCTCGAACCGCGCACCGAGCGAGCCGAGCACTCCCGCGGGATGGCGGTGCACGGGCGCAGCCTGGAACTGCTGGAGCAGCGCGGACTGGCCGACGAACTGCGGGAGCAGGGCATGTTCCCCTGGCCGCGCACGCCCTTCGCCTTCCTGTGGCTGGACATGGACAGCGTGGGCGCCGAGGACTACACCTACGGCATGCCGCAGTGGCGCACCGAGCGGCTGCTCGAGCGGCACGCCGTCGAGCTGGGGGCGGAGGTCCGGCACGGCCACACGGTGGTGGGCTTCGAGCAGACGGCGGACGAGGTCACGGTGACCGTGCGCTCCGACGACGGCGAGTACGAGCTGGGCGCGGCCTACCTGGTGGGGTGTGACGGGGAGAACAGCACGGTGCGCGAGCTGGCCGGCATCGGCCGGCTCGATCACGAGGTGTCGACCTACTACGGCGTGCTGGGCGACGTCGAGGTGCGGGAGGGAGAACAGTTCGACGCCGGGCTCCACCCCGCCGGGGTCTTCGGTGCGATCCCGATCGGGCCCGGGACCCTGCGGTTCATGACCATCGAGTTCGACGCGCGGCCGGACGGCGCCGACGGCCCGGTCACCGAGGCGGAGCTGAGCGCCAGCATCGAGCGGGTCGCGGGCAGGGCGCCGCGGATCGAACGGGCCCAGTACCTCGCCCGGTTCGGCGGGCCCAGCACGGTGGCCGAGCGGTTCCGGGACGGCAGGGTCTTCCTCGTCGGCGACGCGGCGCACGTCTCCTTCGTCTCGGGCACCCAAGGGCTCAACGCCGGTCTCCAGGACGCGGTGAACCTCGGGTGGAAGCTCGCCGCCGAGCTGAAGGGCCACGCGCCCGAGGGCCTGCTCGACACGTACCACGCGGAGCGGTACCCGGCCGCGGTTCAGGCGTGCGCGCACGCCCGCGCCCAGATGGCGCTCATGCACCCGCTGACCAAGGTGGCGCCCCTGCGCAAGCTGTTCGGCGAGCTGCTGCGGTTCGAGGAGGTCAACCGCTATCTGCTGCGCCTGCCCACGGCGGCCCGGCACCCGGAACCCGCTCCGGGGGACCATCCGCTCGTCGGCCGGCGGATCGGCGGTGTCTCCCTGCTGACCGCCGACGGGGAGACCTCGGTCGCGCAGACCCTGCGGCCGGGCCGCGGCGTCCTGCTGCGCTTTGCCGAGGAGGCCGCCACCACGGTGGCCGGATGGCGGGACCGGGTCGACACCCTGACCGCGAAGGCCGTCGCCGAGATCGACGCCTCCGTCGTCCTGCTCCGGCCGGACGGATGCGTGGCGTACGCGGGCGAGGACACCGACGCCCTGGACCGCGCCCTGCGCACCTGGTTCGGCGAGCCCGGCCGCTGACACCCGTACGCTCCGAAGGCCGTGTGCCCCGGGCCTGCCGCCCGGGGCACACGGCTCTTCTTTCGTCGGAGGGGGTTCAGGGGGTGCCGAGGAGGCCGTCCGCCGTGCGGTGGAGGGCGCCGGCCAGGGCCCGGGCCTGGCCGCGGTGTACCAGGCGCGCGGCATGACGACGCTGGGGTGTTTCGGGTTCTTGCCACACAAGGGACCGGCCGGTCGGCTGACGGCGCCGACCGGCCGGTCCCGGTCCCCGAATCTCGCGGCCGGATCGGCCCGCTCCCTACCAGACGACCGGCAGCTCCAGCATCGTGACGCCGTAGCTCCCGTCGGACCAGCGAAGGTCCTCCGGTTCCTTGGCGAGGCGCAGGTCCGGGAAGCGGTCCAGGAGCGCCGTCAGCATCAGTTCCAGCTCGGTGCGGGCGAGGTGCACGCCGAGGCAGAAGTGGCGTCCCGCGCCGAACTGCATGGTGCTGGGCGACTTCGGCCGGTCGAAGCGGACCTGCTCCGGCTCCGGGAAGGCCTCCGGGTCGTACGCGGCGGCCACCAACGGGGTGAACACCGCCTGGCCGGCCCGGATGGTGCCCGATCCGGAGACCAGCTCCACGTCCTCCGTGGCCAGTCGCATGAGACCGGTCGCTCCGCCTCCGGGCGGGTTGTGGCGGAGCAGTTCCTCGATCGCCGCGGGGATCAGGGACCGGTCCTTCTGCAGGGTCTCCCACAGGTCCCTCTGCCGCAGCAGGGTGAACATCATCCGGCTGATCGAATTGGCGATGGTCTCGTTGCCGCCGATGATGAGGGTCCGGATCGTCGACACCAGCTCCTCCTCGGAGAGCCGGTCGTCCACGTCGCGGGCGCTGATGAGGTGGTCGATCAGCGCATCGCCCGGTTCGGCGCGCCGCCGCCGGGTCAGGGCCACCACGTAGTCGTTGAAGTCGGCGGCCGCCTTGTCCAGTTCCTCGCGGGGCATGGAGAACGACAGCCAGGCGGAGACCCACTTCAGCAGCTGTTCGGCGTCCTCCTCGGGGATGGCCAGCATCCGGCAGGTGAGCCGGGTCGGCAGTTTGTAGGCGAAGAACATGAGATCCGCCGGCCGGCCGGACTGCTCCATCTCGTCGAGCACGGCGTCGATGCTCTCCTGGATCTCCGGCCGCCGCTGCTCGGCGCGGCGCGGTGTGAAGGCCGACGCCAGGATGCGGCGCAGCCGCAGGTGGTCCTCGCCGTGCATGTTGAGCAGGATCGTCGGGTCTTCCAGCATGAGCAGGTTGTGGAACAGCCGCGGCGCGTCCGGCGCGGACAGATCGCGGCTGAAGCGGCGGTCGTCGCTCATGATCTGCTGGATGTCGGCGTGCTTGACCGCGACCATCGCCCGGTCGCCGGTGGGCAGGGTGACTTCACTCAGCGGGCACACGGCTCGTCGGCGGGCGAACTCGGGCGGCGGGGAAGCCATCGGCCCGTCGGGGAAGGGAAAGGGTGCGGGTGTTGCGTCCGCCTGTGGGTTCTCGGACATGACGTGGCCCTTCTGGGAGGGGTTGGGCTACCAGGCAGCCGGAAGGCAGGGCATGCCGACGTTGAAGTGGGTGTGGTCCCAGGGAAGTTCCTCGGGCTTGACGGTCATGTGCAGCGTCGGGAACCGGTCCATCAGGGCACTCAGGGCTATCTCGATCTCGGCCTTGGCCAGGTGGGCCGCGGGGCAGTAGTGGCGGCCGGCGCCGAACACCATCGTCGGTGTCGACTTGGGACGGTCCGCCCGGAACTTCTCCGGCTCCGGGAAGGCCTCCGGGTCGTGCGTGGCGCCGATCTGCGGCGTCGACACCCACTGCCCCTTGCGGACGAGGGTGCCCGAGGGGAGCACCACGTCCTCCGCGGCCATGCGCAGGATGCCCACGGAACCGCCACCGGGCAGGTTCACGCGCAGCAGTTCCTCGATGGAACCGGTCAGCAGGGAGCGGTCGGCGACCATCTTCTCCCAGTAGTCGCGCTCCGAGAGGAGGGTGAACAGCGCCCGGCTGATGCCGTTGCCGATCGACTCGAGCCCGGCGACGACCATGGAACGGATCATCGACTCGAGTTCTTCGTTCGACATCCGGTCGCCCTCGTCGTGGGCGTTGACCAGGACGTCGACCAGCGCCGTTCCCGGATTGGCCCGCGACCGCTCCACGGTCTCCGCGACCCACGCGCTGAACTCGGCGCGCACCGCGGCCATCTCGTCCTGTTCGGCGACGGAGACCCAGGTGCCGACCCAGCGGGTGAGCCGCTCGCCGTCGGAGTCCGGCAGACCGAACTGACGCAGGATGAACTTGACCGGGAGCTTGTTGGCGTAGTCGGTCATCAGGTCGGCCGGCGAGCCCTTGGCCTCCATCTCGTCGATCACCTCGTCGACGAGCTCGCGCAGCTCCGTACGCCATCCCTCGACGCGGCGGGGGGTCATCGTGGGGTTGACGATCCGACGCAGCCGGAGATGGTCCTCGCCGTCCATGTTCATGACGAGCGTGGGGTCCTCGAGGACCTCCATGTTGGGGAACATCTTCGGCGTGCCGGGCTTGGAGAGGTCCCGCACGAACCGGCGGTCGTCGCTCATGATCGCGTGGATGTCGGCGTGCGTGACGACGAGCAGCACCTTGTCACCCAGCGGCAGGGTGACCTCGCCGACGGGACACTCCTTGCGCCGGCGGGCGAACTCGGGTGAGGGACGTCCCATCGGTCCGTCCGGGAAGGGGTACCGATCGGGGCCTACGGGAAAGGGGAACGGGGCTGCGGCGACATCGGCCTCTGCGGTATCGGACGCAACGGGCTCGGACAAGGGGCACTCCTTTGCTGGGCGCAGCTCAGTCAGCGTTCGTCCTCGATGGTCGGCCGCGGCTCTTAGGCAGGCCTAAAGCAGGACCACGGATCCCTCTGGACCGACTCTCCGCGGGCCGCACGATCCCCGGTAGAGAACGATCGCGTACCGTATTATGTGAACTGCCTTGTCGGTCAAGGGATGTGGGGCCAGATGACACGCACGAAGCTGAACGTCGGGAAACTCGGACTGTGGACCAACCAGTTCGACAACGTGCCCGTCTCACGGGCCGTGGCGGCCACCAGGGAGATCGAGGAACTCGGCTACTCCGCGCTGTGGCTGGGCGAGCTGTCCGGCCGGGAGGCGCTGACACAGGCCGCGTTACTGCTGCCGGGTACCTCTCGGCTGACCGTGGCCACCGGCGTGGCCACGGTGTACGGGCGGGATCCCGTGACCATGGCGCAGGCGCAGCGCACGCTCCTCGAGGCCTTCGGCGACCGGTTCCTGCTCGGACTCGGGATCAGCCACCCGTGGTTCGTGGAGCAGATCCGCGGACTGCCGTACGGCCCACGGGTTCCCACGATGCGGGGGTACCTCGACCGGATGGACTCCGCTCCCTTCGGCCCGCCCGGTGCGCCGAAGCGGGGCAACCGGGTGATCGGCGCCGTCGGCACGAAGATGCTCGCGCTGGCGGCCGAACGGGCCGACGGCGCCCTGCCCTTCGGCATGCCGGTCGAGCACACCGCGCGGACCAGGGCCCTGATGGGGCCGGACGCGTTCCTGGGCGTGGTCCAGGCCGTCCTGCCGGCTCCCGACAACGCGACGACCCGGGAGAGGGCCTGGTCCCATGTGTCGGAGTCGCTGCCGAACCGGGCGCATCTGCTGCGCGACCTCGGCTACTCGGTCGACCTGTCCGGCCCGGGGGCCGAACGCCTGGTCCGTGCCCTGGTCGTGTGGGGGGACCGGGACGCGATCGCCGCACGGGTCCGGGAGCACTTCGACGCGGGCGCCGACCACGTCGCCCTTTCGGTGATCGGCACGGCGCCCGACATGCTGCCGGACCGTCAGTGGCGCGACCTGGCCGGCCTGCCACACTGACGGTCCGGCGGCGTCCCCGGGCGCGGGCCGTCAGACGCCGGCGTCGGCGCTCAGGCCGGCGCCCAGGGAGGCGGACAGCTCACCGAGCAGGTGCCGGGCGAGCTCCCTCGGCGTCGGGCGGTCCATGACCACCACCGGCGGCAGCTCCAGGCCGGTGCTGACGACCAGGGAGTTGCGCAGCTCCAGGGCCGTGAAGGACGACATCCCCATCTCCAGGAAACCCAGCTCGACGTCGACCTCCTCCACGGACCCGAAACCGAGGACCACGGCCGTCTGTGTACGGATCAGCTCGAGCAGCAGTTCCTCGGCCTCGGGCTCGGACAGGCCGGACAGCCGGGCCCGCAGCAGCTCCGGTTCGTCGTCGCCCGCGCCCGTCTCGTCGGGCGAGGGCTCCACAGGGTCGCGCCGCAGGTCCGCGCCGCGTTGCCGGCGCCAGGCCGCCAGCGCGGGCAGCACGGCGCGCAGCGGCTCGGCCAACTCCTCGTCGACGCCCAGCAGCTCGGCCACCACGGTGGGATCCGCGGCTTCGACGGCCGCCCACAGCTCCGCGTCGAAGCCGGTGGGCTCCCCGGTGTCGTGCAGCCAGTACCGGTGCCGGGCGAACGCGTACGGCGGCAGTTCCGTGTGGGCTCCGCCGCCGGCGAGGAAGGCGTCCCAGTCGACGGAGACGCCCTGCACGTGGGCCGAGGCCAGCGCGGTGGTGAGCGTGGTGAGTTCCGCCTGGCCGC
Organism: Streptomyces sp. NPDC052016; assembly: GCF_044548445.1. NCBI lineage: Bacteria > Bacillati > Actinomycetota > Actinomycetes > Kitasatosporales > Streptomycetaceae > Streptomyces > Streptomyces sp. NPDC052016. Next base: position 19,899 of record NZ_JBIUBX010000048.1, on the reverse strand, counting down.
TTCGCATGACCGGAGCCACCAGTGCGGGGGCGGCCGTCGTGCACTCCTGGACCATGCCGGACAGCACCGCCTCGGGGCCGAGCTCCAGGAACCGGTCGACGCCGTGCTCCTCCAGCCAGCGGACCCCGTCGAGGAAGTTGACCGTCTGGCGGACGTGCCGGACCCAGTAGTCCGCCGAGCACAGTTCCCCGGAGGCGGCGAGCGCGCCGGTCACGTTGGAGACGATCGGTATCCGCGGCTGCTCGTACCGTACGCCGCCGGCGATCTGCCGGAACTCCTCGAGGATCGGGTCCAGGTGGTGCGAGTGGAAGGCGTGACTGACCCGCAGCCGCTTGGTCCGCACCCCCTGACGGCGCCAGTGGGTCGTGAGCTCGGTGACCGCCTCGGCGTCACCGGAGATCACAGTGGCCCGCGGGCCGTTGATGGCGGCGATGCCGACCCGGCGGTCGGCCGCCACCGACTCGTGCACCCGCCGGTGGTCCGCGGCCACCGCGACCATCGCGCCGTCGGACGCGGCCGACTGCATCAGCCGCCCGCGTCCGGCCACCAGGCGGCACACGTCGGGCAGCGAGAACACCCCGGCGACATGGGCGGCCGCGAGCTCCCCGATCGAGTGGCCGATCAGGTAGTCGGGCCGCACCCCTAGGTGCTCGACCAGCCGGTAGAGCGCGACCTCGACCGCGAACAGCGAGGCCTGGGTGTAGATCGTCTGGTTGACCAGGGCCGCCTCGTCCGAGCGGACCGGCGCGAAGAGCACACCGAGCAACGGCCGGTCCAGGTGCCGGTCCAACTCCGCGCACACCTCGTCCAGCGCCTCCGCGAACCGGGGGACCGCCTCGTACAGCTCCCGGCCCATCCCCAGCCGCTGGCTGCCCTGCCCGGTGAAGAGGAAGGCCGTCCGGCCCGAGGCCGAGGCGTGCCCGCGCACCACTCCGACGGCCGGCTCGCCCAGGGCGATGCCCCGCAGCCCTCGGATCAGCGTCTCCCGGTCCTGTGCCACCACCGCGGCACGGTGGTCGAAACGGGTACGGGCGGCGAGGGTGGCGGCCACGTCGGCCGCGGACACCTCGGGCCGCTCGGCCAGGAACCGGCCGAGCCGGTCGGCGGTGGCCCGCACCGCGGCTTCCGTCCGCCCGGAGACCAGCCAGGGAACCACCTGCGGCGCCACCGCCCCATCGGGCCGCGCCGGCTCGGGCGCCACCGCCTCCTCCACGATCACATGGGCGTTGGTACCGCTGATCCCGAAGGAGGAGACGCCCGCCCGGCGCGGTGTCCCGGTACGGGGCCAGGCCACGGCGTCCCTCAGGAGCCGCACATGGCCGGCCGACCAGTCCACGTACGGGGACGGCGTCTCGGCGTGAAGGCTCACCGGCAGCGTCTCGTGCTGCAGGGCGAGGACCGTCTTGATCACACCGGCCACGCCGGCCGCCGCCTGGGTGTGCCCGATGTTCGACTTGATCGAGCCCAGCCACAGCGGCCGGTCGGCGGGCCGGTCCTCGCCGTAGGTGGCGAGCAGGGCCTGGGCCTCGATCGGGTCACCCAGAGTGGTGCCCGTGCCATGGGCCTCCACCATGTCCACGTCCTGCGTGGTCAGTCGGGCGTCGGCCAACGCCTGCCGGATCACCCTTTCCTGGGAAGGACCGTTGGGGGCGGTGAGCCCGTTGCTCGCACCGTCCTGGTTGACGGCGGAGCCGCGGATCACGGCGAGCACCCGGTGTCCGTTGCGCTGCGCGTCGGACAGCCGTTCCAGGAGCAGCAGACCCACGCCCTCGCCGAAGCCCGTGCCGTCCGCCGCCGCGGAGAACGGCTTGCACCGGCCGTCCGGCGCCAGCCCGCGCTGACGGCTGAAGTCGGTGAACACGGAGGGCGTGGACAGGACGGTCACCCCGCCCGCGAGCGCGAGCCGGCATTCCTCGTTGCGCAATGCCTGGACGGCGAGGTGCATCGCGACCAGGGAGGAGGAGCAGGCCGTGTCGACGGTGAGGGCGGGGCCTTCCAGACCGAAGGTGTACGCCACCCGGCCGGACGCCACGCTGGTGGCACTGCCGCTGCCCAGGAAGGGTTCGTGGTCCGGGGGCACCGTGCGCAGCCGGGTGGCGTAGTCGCCGTACATCACGCCCGCGAACACGCCGGTCCGGCTGCCGCGCAGACTGCGCGGCTCGATGCCCGCGTGCTCGAACGTCTCCCAGGCGACCTCCAGGAGGAGCCGCTGCTGGGGGTCCATCGCGGTGGCCTCGCGCGGACTGAGTCCGAAGAAGGCGGGGTCGAAGGCGTCGGCGTCGTGGAGGAAACCGCCCTCCCGGGTGTAACTGGTGCCGCTCTTGTCGGGGTCCGGGTCGTAGAGCCGCTCCAGGTCCCATCCGCGTCCGGTGGGGAACTCGCCGATGGTGTCCGCGCCTCGGGACAGGACCTCCCAGAGCTCCTGCGGCGTGCGGACGCCCCCGGGGAACCGGCAGCCCATCGCGACGATCGCGATCGGCTCCGGTGCCGCCGACTCCAGTTGCCGCAGGCGTTCGCGGGTCTGGTGCAGATCGGCGGTGACCCACTTGAGGTAGTCGACGAGCTTCTCCTCGGTGGGTTTGTCCTCGGCGCGCCCGCCGCCGGTGCGCATGTCTCCGGTGCGCCCTTCTTCCCCGCGCTTCACCTCGGTGCGCCCTTCTTCGGTGCGTTTCTCTTCGTTGCCGGTCATGAGGGCCTCCGCCCAAGCTCCTGGTCGATGAACGCGAAGACGTCCGCGGTCGACGCGGAAGTGATCCGTTCCGCGATGTCGGTGGATGTCGGGGTGGTGTCCCACGTGGCGAGGATCCGCCGCAGCCGCTGGGTGATCTCGTCGCGCGTCTCGTCGTCCGCGGGCACCCCGGTGAGTCCTGCCTCCAGGCGCTCCAGTTCGGCGAGCAGGTCCTGGGAGTCCGCCGGGCGGGGGGTTTCCTCGGGGGCCAGCGCCGTCACGATGTGTCCGGCGATCGCCGCGGGAGTCGGGTGGTCGAAGACCAGCGTGGCGGGGAAGCGGAGCCCGGTCGCCGAGTTGAGCCGGTTGCGGAGTTCGACGGCGGTGAGCGAGTCGAACCCGAGTTCCTTGAAGGCGCGTTCCGGGTCGACGGAGGCCGTGTCGGCGTGTCCGAGGACGGCGGCGACCGTGCCGCGGACCAGCTCCAGGGTGACCTCCAGGCGCTGCTCGGCCGAGAGTCCGCGCAGACGCTCGGGGAGGTTCACCGTCCTGGTCCTGCGCGACTGCCGGGACGGCATCCGCACCAGTTCCCGGAAGAGCGGCGCGAGGGTGCCCGCGGCGGCCGCGGCGCGCAGGGCCGAGAGGTCGAGGGCGGCCGGCAGCACGGCGGCCGCGGACCCGCCCACCAGCGCCCGGTCGAACAGGTCCAGGCCCTCCTGCGAGGTCAGCGGTCGGGCACCGCCACGGGACAGCCGGGACAAGTCGCCGGAGGTCAGCGAGCCGGTCATGCCGGACGCCTCCGCCCACAGCCCCCAGGCGAGCGAGTCGGCCGGCAGCCCGGCCGCACGGCGTCGCGCCGCCAGCGCGTCGAGGAAGGCGTTGGCCGCCGCGTAGTTGGCCTGGCCGGCGTTGCCGAGGGTGCCGGCCGCGGAGGAGAAGAGCACGAAGGCGCTCAGCTTCAGGTCGCGGGTCAGCTCGTGCAGGTGCCAGGCGGCGTCGACCTTGGGACGGAACACGGTCTCCAGCCGTCCGGGGGTGAGGGACTCCAGGACGCCGTCGTCGAGGGCGCCGGCCAGATGCAGGACGGCGGTCAGCGGGCGGGCCGGATCGATGCCGTCGAGCACCTCGGCCAGCGCGGCGCGATCGGCGGCGTCGCAGGCGACCAGTTCCGCCTCGGCGCCGAGCCGGGCCAGCTCGGCCAGCGTCTCCTCGGCACCGGCGGCCGCCCGGCCCTGGCGGCTGAGCAGCAGCAGACGGCGTACTCCGTGTGCGGCGACCAGATGGCGGGTCAGCAGTGAGCCGAGGGTGCCGGTGGCGCCGGTGACGAGGACGGTGCCGTCCGGGTCGAAGCGGACGGGCTCGTTCTCCGGCTGCGGGGTCGCCCGGACCAGGCGGGGCGCCCTGGCCTCCCCCGCGCGGAAGGCCAGTTGGGGTTCGTCGGCGGCGAGCGCCGAGTCCAGTGCCGGGACGGGCTCGTTCTCCCCCTCCGCCAGGTCGATCAGGGTGATCCTTCCGGGGTTCTCCGACTGTGCCGAGCGGACCAGGCCCCATACCGCGGCCGCGGCCAGGTCCGGCACGGAGTCCGACGGGTCGGCGGCCGTGGCGCCCCGTGTGACCACCGCGAAGCGGGTGTCCGCGTACCGCTCGTCGGCGAGCCGCTCACGCAGGGCCAGCAGCACGCGGCCGGACAGCTCGCGCACCTCCCCGGGCCCGGTCGTCGGCGTGCCGCCGGCCGGCAGCACCAGCCAGTCGAGTGCCTCGTCCTCGGCCGGAGCGCCGTACGGCATACCGAAGGGGTCGGCTCCCGCCACGGCGATCCGTGCTCCGGCGGGCGGCTGGGGCAGCGCGACGGGCGTCCAGGTGACGGTGTAGAGGGAACGGTCGTCGCCGCCGAGCGTCCGCAGGTGCTCGGCCGGCATCGGCCGGACGGTGATCGAGTCCACGGTGGCCACCGGTGTACCGGTGTCGTCGGCCACCGTCAGCGCCATGGCCTGCGGGTCGCCGGCGTGGGGCGACAGGCGCACCCGGACCCGGGCTCCCGCGTCCCGCAGCAGCCGGACGCCGCTCCAGGCGAAGGGCAGCCGGACCGTGTCGGAGGGCTCGCCGGACACCATCGCGTGCAGACAGGCGTCCAGCAGGGCCGGGTGCAGGGCGAAGCGCCCGTCCTCCTCCCCCTCGGGCAGGGCCACTTCGGCGAACAACTCGTCACCGGCCCGCCACAGGGCCTGCAGCCCCCGGAACACGGCCCCGTACTCGTAGCCCCGCACGAAGAGTTCGTCGTAGCGTCCGCCGATGTCGACCTGCTCGGCTCCGGGCGGCGGCCACTCCGTGAGTGGTGCGGCGTCCGTGTCCGCGGTGTCGTCCGGCGAGAGCAGGCCGGCCGCATTGCGGGTCCACTCCCCTTCGGTCCCGGCTCGGGAGTGGATTTCCACGGTACGGATGCCGGAACCGTCCTCCCGGCCGACCGCCACCTGCACCTGGAACGTCTCCTCCGGGCCCAGGACCAGGGGTGCCTCGAGGGTGAGTTCGTCGAGCCTGTCGCAACCGGCCCGGGCGCCGACGTGCAGGGCCAGTTCGACGAACGCGGTGCCCGGCAGCAGGACGGTGCCGGCCACGGCGTGGTCGGCGAGCCAGGGCTGCGACCGCAGCGACACGGCTCCGGTGGCGACCAGACCCTGTCCCCCGGCGAGTTCGACGGTCGCACCCAGCAGCGGGTGGCCGGCCGGGGAGAGTCCCAGGGCTGTGGCGTCCACCGCCGTGACCGTGGCGTCCATCCAGAAGCGACGGCGCTGGAAGGGGTACGTCGGCAGTTCGACCCGGCCGCGGGACGGGGTTCCGAGCAGCGAGGTCAGGTCGAGCGGCGCTCCGAGGGTGTGGGCCTGTCCGGCGGAGAGCAGGAACCGGTTCAGGTCTCCCTCGTCCCGGCGCAGCGATCCCACCACGCGCGCGGTCGACCCGGCCGTCTCCAGGGTCTCCTGGATGCCGATCGTGAGCACGGGGTGCGGGCTGATCTCGACGAAGAGCCGGCCGCCCGGGGCGCCGAGCCGCGTGATCACCGGTTCGAGGCCGACCGGCTGCCGCAGGTTCCTGAACCAGTACTCCGCGTCCAGTTCCGTGCCGGTCAGCGTGGTGCCGGTCACCGTGGAGTGGAACGCGACGCGCGCCTCACGGGGGGTGATCCCGGCGAGCGTGTCCAGCAGTTCCTCCCGGATCTCCTCGACGTGCGCCGAGTGCGAGGCGTAGTCCACCTGGATCCGGCGGGCGCGGACGCCCTGTGCGGTGCACGTGTCCAGGAACTCGGCGAGGGCCTCGGCGTCACCCGACACCACCGTCGAGCCCGGGCCGTTGACCGCCGCGACGTCGATCCTGTCCCGCCACGGCGCGAGCAGTTCACGGACCTCGGCGACGGGCAGCGGGACCGCCCCCATGCCGCCCTTGCCCGCCATCCGGCGGGCGATCAGCCGGCTGCGCAGCGCGACGACCTTGGCGGCGTCGTCCAGGCTGAGCGCGCCCGCAACACAGGCCGCGGCGATCTCGCCCTGCGAGTGCCCGACGACGCCGGCCGGTCGCACCCCGTACGACTGCCACAGCTCGGCCAGCGACACCATCACGGCCCACAGCGTGGGCTGGACCACGTCCACCCGGTCGAGCGACGGGGCGTCCTCAGTGCCGCGCAGCACGTCCAGCAGCGACCAGTCGGTGTACGCGGACAGCGCGGTCGCGCACTCGGCCAGCCGCTCGGCGAACACCGGCGAGCGGTCGGCGAGTTCCAGCGCCATGCCGGGCCACTGCGATCCCTGCCCCGGGAACACGAACACGGCTTCCGCGGGTTCCCCCGCCTCCCCCTGGACGACGTTGGCCGCGGGGCGGTCGGCGAGCAACGCCTCGAGTCCCCGGAGCAGTTCGTCCCGGTCCTCGGCGACCACCACGGCGCGGTCCTCGAAGGCCGTCCTGGTGGTCACCAGCGCGTGCGCCAGGTCACCCAGGGGAAGTGCGGGCCGGTCGGCGACGAGGTCGCGCAGCAGGGCGGCCTGGTCGCGCAGCGCCCCGGCGCCTCGCCCGGACAGGACGAGGGGAACGGGACCGGCGAACGGCGCGGGCTCCGCGGGCGGCTCCTCCTGGGGTGCCTGCTCCAGGACGACATGGGCGTTGGTGCCGCTGATGCCGAAGGACGAGACACCGGCCCGGCGCGGATGGTCGCGCTCCGGCCAGGGCCGGGCCTCGGTCAGCAGACTCACGGCACCCTCGGTCCAGTCGACCTCGGCACTGGGTTCGCCCACGTGCAGGGTCCTGGGGAGCGTCCCGTGGCGCATGGCCTGCACCATCTTGATGATGCCGGCGACACCCGCCGCGGCGAGCGTGTGGCCGATGTTCGACTTGATCGACCCCAGCCACAGCGGTTCGTCGGCGGCTCGGTCACGGCCGTAGGTCGCCAGCAGGGCCTGCGCCTCGATCGGATCGCCCAGTGCGGTGCCCGTGCCGTGCGCCTCGACCACGTCCACCTGCTGGGCGGGGACGCCGGCGTTGTTCAGCGCCGCACGGATGACGCGCTGCTGGGAAGGGCCGTTGGGTGCGGTGAGCCCGTTGCTGGCGCCGTCCTGGTTGACGGCCGATCCCCGCACGACCGCGAGGATCCGGTGGCCCCTGCGCCGTGCGTCGGACCGGCGTTCCAGCAGGAGCATGCCGGCGCCCTCGCCCCACGCGGTCCCGTCGGCGTCCGCGGCGAAGGCCCGGCACCTGCCGCCGGGAGACAGGGCCCGCTGCCGGCTGAACTCCACGAAGTTGCCCGCGCCCGCCATGATCGTGACGCCGCCGGCGAGTGCGAGGTCGCATTCGCCCTGGCGCAGGGACTGGGCGGCGAGGTGGACCGCGACCAGGGAGGACGAGCACGCGGTGTCCACGGTGACCGCGGGGCCCTGCAGACCGAGCGTGTACGAGATCCGGCCGGAGGCGACGCTGGTGGTGTTGCCGGTCGACAGGTACCCCTCGAAGCCCTCCGGGACCTGCGGCAGGCGCGAGGCGTAGTCACCGGCGATCACGCCGGCGAAGATGCCGGTGCTGCTGCCGCGCAGCGCCGCCGGGTCGATCCCGGCCCGTTCCACCGCCTCCCACGAGGTCTCCAGCAGCAGGCGCTGCTGCGGGTCCATCGCGGTGGCCTCGCGGGGGCTGATCCCGAAGAAGTCCGGGTCGAAGAGGTCCGCGTCGTGGACGAAGCCGCCCTCCTGGACGTACGACTTGCCTGCCGCCTCGGGGTCCTCGTCGTAGAGGCCCTCGACGTCCCAGCCGCGGTTGACCGGGAACGGGCCGATGGCGTCGACGCCGTCGGCCACCAGCCGCCACAGGTCCTCGGGCGAGGTGGCTCCACCGGGGAACCGGCAGGCCATGCCGACGATCACGATCGGGTCGTCGGTGGTCGGGGCCGACGAGCCGTCGCCGGCCGGCGCGGCGCCGGTCCGGCCGCCGAGCAACTCCGAGCGGAGATGGGCCGCGAGAGCCAGCGGGGTCGGGTGGTCGAAGACCAGCGTGGTCGGCAGCCGGAGTCCGGTCGCGGCGTTGAGCCGGTTGCGCAACTCCACCGCGGTGAGCGAGTCGAAGCCCGACTCCGTGAACGCGCGGCCGGCGGTGATCGCATCCGGTCCGGAGTGCCCGAGCACGGTGGCGGCCTGGGCACGGACCAGATCCACCAGCCGGCGCTCCTGCTCGGCCTCGGACAGTCCGGCGAGTTCGACCGCCGGCGCGCTGCCGCCGGACCGGCCGGTGACGGTACGCCGGGCCGGTGTGCGGGCCAGGCCGCGCAGCATTCCCGGCAGCTCACCTGCTTCGGCCAGCCTGCGCACCGCCTGAAGGTCGAGCGACACGGGCACCAGCAGGGCGCGGTCGCCGCCGACGGCCGTGCGGAAGGCGCGCAGGGCCTGGTCCTCGGCCAGCGGACGCACCGCGCCGCGGCGGAACCGGGTCCGGTCCGCGGTGGCGAGGCCGGCGGCCATCCCGTCGCCGGCCCACGGGCCCCAGGCCAGCGAGGTGGCGGGCAGCCCGCGGGACCGGCGAAGCTGCGCGAGCGCGTCCAGGAACGCGTTCGCCGCGGCGTAGTTGCCCTGGCCCGGGTTGCCGCCCAGCCCTGCCAGCGAGGAGAACAGCACGAACATCGCGAGGTCGCTGCCCGCGGTCAGCTCGTGCAGGTGCCAGGCCGCGTCCACCTTGGGGCGCAGCACGGCTGCCAGCCGGTCGGGGGTCAGATCACCCATGAGGCGGTCGTCGAGCACGCCCGCCGTGTGGACGACCCCGGTCAGCCGGTGCCGGGCCGGGATCGACTCCAGCAGCGCCGCCAGCGCGTCCCGATCGGTGGTGTCGCAGGCCTCGATCCGTACATGTGCGCCGGCGGCCGCCAGTTCGGCGCGCAGCGCCTCCGCGCCGTCCGCGGCCGGGCCACGGCGGCTGACCAGCAGGAGGTTCCGGATCCCGTGCTCGGCGACCAGGTGCCGGGCGATCCTGGCACCGAGTGAACCGGTGCCTCCGGTGACCAGGACCGTGCCGTCCGGCTGCGCTCCGGTGGGTACCTGGAGGACCAGTTTGCCGACGTGCCGGGCCTGGCTGAGGAAGCGCATCGCCTCGGGCGCGCGCCGCACGTCCCAGGAGGTGACCGGCAGGGGGCGCAGGACGCCGGCCGCGAAGAGGGCCATCAGCTCGGTCAGCATCTTCTGGATCCGCTCCGGGCCCGCCTCCATCAGGTCGAAGGCGCGGTACCGCACGCCCGGGTGGTCCGCGGCCACCTGCGCGGCCTCACGGATGTCGGTCTTGCCCATCTCCAGGAAGCGTCCGCCGCGCGGCAGCAGCCGCAGCGACGCGTCCACGAACTCCCGCGCGGTGGCGTCGAGCACCACGTCGACTCCGCGGCCTCCGGTGACGTCGAGGAACCGCGACTCGAAGTCGAGGGTCCGGGAGTCGGCGATGTGCCGGTCGTCCAGGCCCTGCTCGCGCAGCGTGCGCCACTTGCCGGTGCTCGCGGTGCCGAAGACCTCGGCGTCGAGGTGCCGGGCGAGTTGCACGGCGGCCATGCCGACGCCACCGGCGGCGGCATGCACGAGCACCTTCTCGCCGGCCCGCAGCTCCGCGAGGTCGACCAGCGCGTAGTACGCGGTCAGGAAGACGATCGGCACGGACGCCGCGGTCGCGAACGACCAGCCCTCGGGCATCCTGGTGACCAGTGCGCGGTCGGTGACGGAGGTGGGTCCGACGCCGCCGGCCAGCAGGCCCAGCACCGCGTCCCCGGGTGCCAGGTCGGTGACCCCGGGCCCGACGTCCAGGACCACGCCGGCGCCCTCGCTGCCGATCAGCGCGCGGTCGGGGTACATGCCCAGAGCGATCATGACGTCGCGGAAGTTCAGGCCTGCCGCGCGTACGGCGATCCGGACCTCGCCCTCCGCCAGCGGTTCCTCCTGAGCCAGGGGCAGCAGTTCGAGCGCCTCCAGCGTCCCGGGGGTGGTCACGTCGAGTCGCCAGTCGCCCTCGGCCGGTGCGCGCAGGACGTCCTTGTCGGTCGGCCGGGCGAGCTGCGGCCGGTGGGCGAGGCCCCGGCGGATCACCAGTTCGTCCTCGCCCGTGGCCACGGCTGCCGCGACGGCCCGCTCGGACTCCTCGTGTCCGTCCACGTCGACCAGCACGAAGCGGCGCGGGTTCTCGGACTGCGCCGTCCGTATCAGGCCCCGCACGGCGGCTGCGGCCAGATCGGTTCCCGCGTCGCCGGGCAGGGCCCGCACGGCCGCCCGGGTCAGGAACACCAGTTTGCTGTCCGCGCAGCGCTCGTCGGAGAGCCAGTCCTGCACCAACCGCAGGGCACGGCCGACGAGCCGGTGCGTGGCGTCGACGACGCCCACCGGACCGTCGGTGCCGGCTCCATCCGTTCCGAAACGGGCGACGACCACGCCGGGTGCGGTGGCGCCGAGGGACGCCAGGCCTTCCCCGTCGAGGTCGTGCAGTCCGACCAGGTCATCGCCCGGCCCCGTCTGTGCTTCCAGCTCCGTGGGCACCCACTCGACCTCGTACAGCGCTCCGGGTTCGGACACGGCCGCCGCGATCCGGTCGGCCGCGACGGCCCGGAGGGTCAACGCGCCCACGGCGGCCACCGGTTCACCCGACTCGTCGGCGAGGAGCAGCGACACCGTGTCGTCGCCGGTGGACGTGAGCGCGACCCGCACCCGGGTCGCCCCGGTGGCGTGCAGGGTGACGTCCGTCCAGGCGAACGGCAGCCGGACCGAGCCCGACGGGGACTCCTCCGCGGACAGCGCCATCGCGTGCAGGGCGGAGTCCAGCAACGCGGGGTGAATGCCGAAGCCCGCGGCTGCTTCCTGCTGGTCCTGGGACAGTTCGGCCTCGGCGTACACCGTGTCGCCGGCACGCCATGCGGCGCGCAGCCCCGCGAACGCGGGCCCGTAGTGGTAGCCCAGCTCCGCCAGCCGGTCGTAGAAGCCCTCCACCGGCACGGGGTCGGCGCCCTGCGGCGGCCACTGCGCGAGTTGCCCGGGCTCACCGGCGGGAGCGCCGCCGAGTTGACCGGTGGCGTGCCGGATCCAGTCGCCCCCGCCCTGCCGCGAGTGCACGGCGACTCCACGGCGACCCGTGTCGTCGGGTGCCGCGACGGTGAGCTGCGTCTGCACGCTGCCGGTGGCCGGCAGGATCAGCGGCTGTTCGACGGTGAGTTCCTCGACGGTGGAACACCCCAGCCGGTCACCCGCGCGGACGGCCAGTTCCAGGAACGCCGTGCCGGGCACGAGCACGGTGTCGCCGATCATGTGGTCGGCCAGCCAGGGGTGCGTCGACAGCGACAGCCGGCCCGTCAGAATGAGCGTGTCGCTGTCGGCGGGCTGTACCTCCGCGGCCAGGAGCGGGTGACCGGCGGACTCCAGTCCCAGCCCGGCCGCGTCCGCCGACCTCGGCGCGTCCAGCCAGAAACGCTCGCGCTGGAAGGCGTAGGTGGGCAGATCGGTAAGGTCCGTGCCCGGGAGCAGGGGGGTCCAGTCGACCGTGACACCCCGCACGTACAGTGCCGCCAGGGCGGAGACCAGGGTGCGCTGTTCCGGGCGCTCGCGCCGCAGAACCGGTGTCACCACGGCATCGATGTCCGCCTTCTCAGCCAGGCACTCCCGAGCCAGACCCGCCAGGGTGGCGTCCGGACCGAGCTCGACGAACACCGTCACACCCGCATCGGCCAACGCGGCCACACCATCGGCGAAACGCACCGCCGAGCGGGCCTGAACCGCCCAGTACTCGGGCGCGTACTCCTCGATCACTTCACCGGTGACGTTGGAGATCACGGGGATGGTCGGCGCGTGATGCGTCAGCGTGGTTGCAATCTCAGTGAGTTCCTCCAGGACGGGGTCGAGGTGGGAGGAGTGGAACGCGTGGCTGACCTTCAGCCGGGTCGCCTTCACACCCTCGCCCTCGGCCAGCGCCGCGACCTCCAGCACCGCACCCTCGTCACCCGAGACCACCGTGCTGCCCGGACTGTTCAAACCGGCGATGTCCACACCCGCCCGGCCCTCCAGCCAGGCCGACACCCGCGCCTCATCCGCACGCAGGGCCACCATCGCCCCACCATCAGGCAGACCGTCCATCAACCGCGCCCGAGCAGCCACCAGCCGAGCAGCGTCCTCCAACGACAACACACCCGCCACATGAGCCGCCGTCAGCTCACCCACCGAATGCCCGATCAGAAAATCAGGAGTGACCCCGTAGTGGGTGACCAGCCGGAACAACGCCGTCTCGATCGCGAACAACGCCGGCTGGGTGAACCCGGTACGCCCCAGCAACTCCGGCTCACCGAGAATGACCGGAGCCAGAGGCTGCGGCAGATGCGCGTCCAGAGCCGCACACACCTCGTCGAAGGCAGCCGCGAACACCGGCTCACCCTCATACAGCTCACGGCCCATACCCAACCGCTGACTGCCCTGACCCGAGAACAGAAACGCCATGCCGCCGCCGGGCATCACCTGGCCGGTAACGACAGCTCCCGAGGCGTTCCCCGAGGCCAGCTTCCCTAATGCTTCGAGGAGTTCTTCGCGGGACCCGCCGAGCACCACCGCACGGTGATCGAACCGCGCCCGCGTCACCGCCAGCGAACGCCCCACCGCACCGGCCTCCAGATCGGGCCGATGCTCCACGAACGCCGCGAGCCGCCCCGCCTGCTCGGCCAGCGCCTCCGCCGACTTGGCCGACACCAGCCACGGCACCACGCCCTCCACGGCGGCCGTGACGGCCCCGTCCACCGCAGACGACTCCACCACGGCGTCTTCCACGGCGGCTTCCACGGCGGCTTCCACCGCGGGCGCCTGCTCCAGGATCACGTGCGCATTGGTGCCGCTCACACCGAACGAGGACACCCCCGCCCGACGCGGGCGCTCCGCCTGCGGCCACTCCCGAGCCCCGGTGAGCAGTTCCACCGCACCCGCGGACCAGTCCACATGCGGCGTCGGCTCGTCCACGTGCAACGTCGCCGGAAGCGTCCCGTGCCGCATCGCCATGACCATCTTGATCACACCCGCCACACCCGCGGCAGCCTGCGTATGACCGATGTTCGACTTGATGGAGCCGAGCCAGAGCGGGTTGTCCTCTTCGCGGGCCTGGCCGTACGTGGCCAGCAATGCCTGGGCCTCGATGGGGTCGCCCAGCTTCGTGCCCGTGCCGTGCGCCTCCACGGCGTCGACGTCCGCCGCCGACAGACGCGCGTTCGCCAGCGCGGCACGGATCACCCGCTCCTGCGAGGGACCGTTCGGCGCGGTCAGGCCGTTACTGGCACCGTCCTGGTTGACGGCGGACCCCCGGATCACCGCCAGCACCCGGTGCCCGTTGCGCTGAGCGTCCGACAGCCGTTCCAGCACCAGCAGACCCGCCCCTTCGGCGAATCCGGTGCCGTCGGCGGAGGCGGCCATCGACCGGCAGCGGCCGTCGGCCGACAGACCGCGTTGCCGGCTGAACTCCACGAACAAGCTGGGGCTGGCCATCACCGTGACACCGCCGGCCAGGGCGAGCCCGCACTCGCCGTCACGCAGCGACTGGACGGCGAGGTGGAGGGCCACCAGGGACGAGGAGCAGGCGGTGTCCACCGTCACCGCCGGGCCCTCCAGCCCGAAGGTGTACGCCAGACGGCCCGAGGCCACGCTGGTGGTGTTGCCCGTCAGCAGGTAACCCTCGAGGTCCGGCGGGGTCTCGCCCGGCCGGGTGGCGTAGTCCTGGGCGATCGCGCCGACGAAGACGCCGCCCGTCTGGCCCTGCAGCGAACCCGGGTCGATGCCGGACCGTTCGAAGGCCTCCCACGCCGTCTCCAGCAGCAGCCGCTGCTGCGGTTCCATGGCGGCCGCCTCGCGGGGGCTGATGCCGAAGAACTCGGCGTCGAACCGGTCCGCGTCGTGGAGGAAGCCGCCCTTGGTGACGTAAGACTTCCCGGGGTTCTCGGGATCGGGATCGAACAGGCCCTCGGCGTCCCAGCCCCGCCCGGCGGGGAAGTCGGTGATCGCGTCCACACCGTCGTGGACCAGGTCCCACAGTCCCTCGGGGGAGTCCACTCCCCCGGGGAAGCGGCAGGCCATACCGACGATCGCGATCGGCTCGTGCCGGCCGGCCTCGGCGTCGCGGAGCTCCCGGCGGGTCTTCTGGAGATCGGCGGTGACCCGCTTCAGGTAGTCGCGAAGCTTCTGCTCATTGGACATCGTGCGTCAACACCTTCGAGGTAGAGGCAGGTCAGGCGGAGCCGAGTTCACTGTCGATGAAGTCGAAGATCTCGTCGTCCGTGGCGGACTCCAGGTCCCGGTCCTCGTCGGGCACGGCACCCGCGTGGCCGTCCAGCCTGTTCAGCAGGTCCCGCATCCGGTCGGTCAGCAGTTGGCGGGCGGCCGCGTCCAGCAGGTCGGGCTGGAGCGCGTCGAGTTCGGCCGCGAGCGACTCGGCGGTCGTCTGCCGCTGCGGGACCACCTGGGCGCGGAGGAACCGGGCGAGTGCCTCCGGGGTCGGGTGGTCGAAGACGAGCGTGGCCGGGAGCCGCAGGCCGGTGGCGTTGTTGAGCCGGTTGCGCAGTTCGACGGCTGTCAGGGAGTCGAAGCCCAGCTCCTTGAACGCGCGGTCGGCGGTCACCTCCTGGGCGTTGGCGTGCCCCAGGACGGTCGCGACGGCACCTCGGACGAGGTCCAGCAGGGCCTTGTCCTGCTGCGGTCCGGGCAGTGCGGCCAGCCGGTCCGCCAGCGAACCGGCGCCGGACGGACCCGCCTCCACCACCCTGCGGCGGGCGGGGCCACCGGTCGGTGCGTCCAGCCCGGCCAGCAGCTCGGGCAGCGGCTGGCCGCTCGCTCGGAGCCTGGCCATGTCGACGGGCGCGGCGACCGCGAACGTCCGAGGGCTGTCCAGGACGGCGTCGAACAGGGCGAGGCCGTGGTCGTCGGTGAGCGCTGCCATCCCCATCAGCTCCAGGCGGCGCAGACGGGCCTCGTCGAGGTGGCCCGTCATCTCACTGGTCCGCGCCCACAGCCCCCAGGCGATGGAGGTCGCGGGCAGACCGAGCTCGGCGCGGTGGGCGGCCAGGCCGTCCAGGAACGTGTTGGCTCCGGCGTACCCGCCCTGGCCGGCGTTGCCCAGGGTGCCGGCGAGCGACGAGAACAGCACGAAGAAGGACAGGTCCAGGTCCTTCGTGAGCCGGTGCAGGTGCCAGGCGGCGTCCACCTTGGCGCGGAAGACCGTCGCCAGCCGCTCCGGGGTGAGACCCTCCAGGGTGCCGTCGTCGATCACTCCGGCCGCGTGCACCACTCCGGTGAGGGGGTGTTCCGCCGGGATGGCGGCGAGCACCTCGGCGAGGGCTTCGCCGTCGGCCGCGTCGACCGCGGCGACGGTCACCTCCGCCCCGGCGTCGCGGAGTTCCGCCCGGAGTGCGGCCGCACCGGTGGCCTGCGCTCCCCGCCGGCTGAGCAACAGCAGACGGCGCACGCCGTGTTCGGCGACCAGATGACGTGCGACCAGCGAGCCCAGTACTCCGGTGCCGCCGGTGACCAGCACCGTGCCCTCCGGGTCCGGGCGGCTGGGCACCGTCAGGATCACCTTGCCGATGTGGCGGGCCTGGCTGAGGTGACGGAAGGCCTCCGGTGCCCTGCGGATGTCCCACGCCGAGATCGGCATGGGGCTGAGAGCACCCTCGTCGAACAGCGCACGGATCTCGTCGAGCATCCGGCCGATCCGGTCCGCTCCGGCGTCCAGCACGTCGAACGCCTGGTACCGCACGCCCGGCCGTCCGTCGGCGACCTCCTCAGGGTCGCGGATGTCGGTCTTGCCCATCTCCAGGAACCGGCCCCCGCGCGGCAGCAGCCGCAGGGAGGCGTCCACGTACTCGCGGGCCAGGGAGTTGAGCACCACGTCCACGCCTCGGCCGTCGGTCGCCGACCGGAACCGCTCCTCGAACTCCAGTGTGCGCGAGTTGGCGATGTGGTCGTCGGTGAACCCCATGGCGCGCAGGGTGTCCCACTTGCCGGGGCTGGCGGTGCCGTAGACCTCGACGCCCCAGTGCCGTGCCAGTTGGACGGCCGCGATGCCGACGCCGCCGGTCGCGGCGTGCACGAGCAGAGACTCCCCGGAGCGCAGGCCGGCCAGGTCGGCCAGTCCGTAGTAGGCGGTCAGGTACACCACGGGAATGCCCGCGGCCTGTGCGAACGTCAGGCCCTTGGGCATGGCCGCGATCAGCCGGTGGTCCGTGACGGCGACCGGCCCGACGCCACTGGAGAACAGCCCCATCACCCGGTCGCCGGGGGCGAACCCGGTGACGTCCGGTCCTACTGCGAGGACCACACCGGCGCCCTCGCCCACCGGCGGCCGCTCGTCGTCGGGCACCATGCCCAGCGCCAGCAGGACGTCACGGAAGTTGAGGCCGCCGGCCCGCACCGCGACCCGTACCTGGCCGGCGCCGAGGGGTGCCAGCACATCCGGGCAGGCGGTGAGGGACAGGCTGTCGAGCTCTCCGCGGATGGTCAGCGACAGGCGCCAGGGTTCCCGACCGGAGGGCGGGACCAGCTCAGCGGCGCCCGTGGTCCGGGCCAGCGCCGGCGTCAGGAGGGCTCCGGAGCGGAGCAGCACTTCCGAGGGTCCGGCCGCCGCCGCGGTCGGCACCGCGCGCAGGCTGTCGGGGTGGCCGTCGAGGCTCAGCAGCTGTACGCGGCCCGGGTTCTCGGTCCTGGCCGTTCGGATCAGGCCGCTCAGCGCGGCGTGCGCGAGGTCGCCGGACCGGGTGACGACGGTCAGCCGGGTCTCCGCCGACGCGGGCGCGGCAAGCCATCGCTGGAGGACGGCGAGCGTGTCGACCGCCAGGGTCAGCGCGCTGTCGGGCACACCCGCCCCACCGGCCGGGACGCACCACAGCACGCGCTCCGGCGGAGCACCGCCCGCGGCGGCCAGTTCGGAGACGTCCGCGTACCGGGTGGGGGCGATGTCCGCCTCGGCCAGTACGTCGTCCAGTTCCGCGAGGTCCGAGCCGAGCAGCGCCCACCGCTCGCCGGCCGGCGCCTCGGCCGGTTCGGCCGCGACGGTGGCCGGCTCGAACAGCGCCTGCCGCTCGGGGCGGTCGGCGGAGAGCCGGTCGGGGTCGACCGCCCGTACGGTCAACGCGTCGACGGTCGCCACCGGCGCACCCGTCTCGTCGGCGATCAGCACGGAGATCGTGTCGGCTCCGGTCTGCGTGAGCCGGACCCGCACCGAACGGGCTCCGGCGGCGTGGAGGGCGACCCCGGCCCAGCTGAACGGCAGCCGGACCTGGTCCGCTTCGCCGACCAGGGAGATCGCGTGGAGGGCCGCGTCGAGCAGCGCGGGGTGGAGGGTGAACCCGCTGTCCTCGACCTCGTCCGCCAGCCGTACTTCGGCGTACACGTCCGTGCCCGCCTGCCATGCGGCACGCACGCCCTGGAAGGTCGGCCCGTAGTGGTAGCCGCGGGCCGCGAGCCCCTCGTAGAAGTTCTCCACCGGCAGGGGCTCGGCTCCCGGCGGCGGCCAGGCCACCGGATCCGACGACGGCTCCGGGGCCACGGCGGTCAGGGTTCCGGCCGCGTGCCGCACCCAGTCGCCGTCGTCACCACTCGGGCGGGAGTGGATGCCGACCTGCCTGCGGCCGTCCTCGTCGGGGGCGCCGAGCAGCACCTGGATGTCCCGGTCCCCGGTGTCGCCGAAGGTCACGGGCGCCTCGAGGACGAGTTCCTCGATCTGGCTGCAGCCGGCCCGGTCGCCCGCCTGGACGGCGAGTTCGACCAGGGCGCTGCCGGGCAGCAGCACCGTGCCGAGGGCGGCGTGCTCGTCGAGCCAGGGCTGGGCGCTCCGGGACAGACGCCCGGTGAAGATGAGCGTCTCGGTGTCGGCGGCCCGGATGGCGGCGCCGAGCAGCGGGTGCCTCACCTCCCGCAGTCCGAACGCCGTGGCGTCACCACCGCCCGTGGTGCCCGTCAGCCAGTGCCGGCGGCGCTGGAACGGGTAGGTGGGCAGCTCGACGGCCGCTGCCGGCCCGCCGAGCACGGCTGCCCAGTCCACGGTCACGCCCCGGGCGTACGCCTTGCCCGCCGAGGCGAGGAAGCGGTCCAGCCCGCCGTCGTCGCGCCGGAGGGACTCCACGGCGGCGACGTCGTCGACACCGGCCTCGTCGGCCGTGTCACCGATGGCGGAGGTGAGCACCGGGTGCGGGCTGATCTCGATGAACCGCCGGTGTCCCTGGGTGAGCAGGGTGCGGGTGGCCTCTTCGAGCTGGACGGTCCGGCGGAGGTTGCGGTACCAGTAGGCGCCGTCGAGCTCCTCGCCGGCCAGCGGCTCCCCGGTGACGGTCGAACAGAAGGTGATGTCGGCGGCGCGCGGCGTGAGGTCGGCCAGCAGTGTCCGCAACTCGTCCTCGAGCAGGTCGACATGGGAGGAGTGGGAGGCGTAGTCCACCGGAATGGTGCGCGCCCTGACGCCTTCGGCCTCACACCGGGCGACGACGGCCGCCAGTGTCTCCGGGTTGCCCGACACGACGGTGCTGAACGGTCCGTTGTGGGCGGCGATGTCGATGGCGTCGCCGTGGTCGGCGATCAGCTCACGCACCTCGGCCGCCGGCAGTGCGACCGAGACCATCCCACCCGTTCCGGCCAGCCGCACGATCGCCCGACTGCGCAGCGCGACGACCTTCGCCGCGTCCTCGAGCGACAGCGCCCCGGCCACACAGGCCGCCGCGATCTCGCCCTGCGAGTGCCCGATCACCGCATCCGGACGCACACCGACCGACTGCCAGAGCCTGGCCAGCGACACCATCACCGCCCACAAAGCGGGCTGCACCACGTCCACCCGGTCAAGACCCGGGGCCCCGTCGACACCCCGCAGGACGTCCAGCAGGGACCAGTCCGTGTACGGCGCCAGCGCCTCCGCGCACGCGGAGAGCTGCTCGGCGAACACCTGGGAGGACTCCAGCAGGCCCAGGGCCATGCCCTCCCACTGCGAACCCTGCCCCGGGAAGACGAACACCGTCCTGCCCGCGCCGGAGGCCAGACCCTCCACGACATGCGTCGCCGCCTCACCGGCGGCCAGAGCAGCGAGTCCCGCAGCCAGTTCCGACCGGTCCGCGCCCGACACGGTGGCCCGGTGCGGCAGTTGGGGGACGCGGGTGGCCAGTGTGGAGGCAAGAACGGCCGCATCCACGCCTTCTTCGAGCAGACGATGCACCTGGCCGGCCCGGGCGGCCAGCGCGGCCTGGGACTTCGCCGACACCAGCACCGGCAACTGCACACGGGGCCGGGGTTCGGGTGCCGTCCGAGGCGCCTCCTCGAGCACGATGTGGGCGTTGGTGCCGCTGATACCGAACGAGGACACGGCGGCCCGGCGCGGACGTTCCGCCTGCGGCCACTCCCGCGCCTCGGTCAGCAACTCCACCGCACCCGCCGTCCAGTCCACGTGTGGTGTGGGTTCGCCGATGTGAAGGCTCTTCGGCAGAACACCGTGGCGCATCGCCATGAGCATCTTGATCACACCCGCCACACCCGCGGCAGCCTGCGTATGACCGATGTTCGACTTGATCGACCCCAGCCACAGCGGCGACTCCTCCGGCCGCCCCTGACCATAGGTCGCCAGCAAGGCGTTCGCCTCGATCGGGTCGCCCAGCTTCGTCCCCGTGCCGTGCGCCTCCACCACGTCCACGTCCGCCGCCGACACCCGCGCATTGGCCAACGCCTGACGGATCACCCGCTCCTGCGACGGAC